>DASTHG010000472.1:0-3166 GCA_035718325.1 Gemmatimonadales bacterium
GGCCGACATGGGAGCGGGGGAAATATAGGGGGGGCCGAGCAGGGGAGTGGTCCCGAAATACCGCACGCCGTACCTCATTATCGCACCGTCACGTACCGTGGAGTCGGGGTAAATCGGTCTCGCGGTCGTGCTCCTTGTGGAAGGGAAGGCGCGGCGCCCGGATCGGCACGAGGTGCGCGATCGAATTGGCGTAATACTCGAGCAGCGGGCGGCCACGGGGCAGGATCACGAGGCTCGCGCCGTCCCGCACGACGAGCCGGCGCAGCCGCAGCATACGCCAGGCGCGGTCCCAGATCTCGGCGATGCGCGCGCCGCCGCGTACCACCTTGCCATTCACCTCGAGCAGCCGGTCGCGCAGCACGTCCATCCGCTCGAGCACGGCGTCCAGCGGCACGACCGTCTGGTGGAACGACAGCAGGGCCGCTGCGGCCAACGGCACCGGTGTGACGGGAATGATCGCACCGATGCGCCGCATCATTTCTTGCGCCAGCCGCTCCAGCTCCGGGAGGCGACGCTCCTTCGACCAGGTGAGCACGTCCGCCGGAGCTGTGGCCAGCCACGCGCGCAGCGAGAGTGGCGCGCCGAAGTTCACCGCCACCCGGCCGTAGCGCCGCAGCCGGCCCGTGAAGAGTCGGAACGTGTTGCCCGCCAGATATGCGGCGACCGTCGCGAGCTGGGCGATCCGGCCGGGCCGGTCCCTGGGGTCGGTCAGCTCGCGAATCAGAGACCGGTCCTCCAGCACGCGATCGTAGTTGAGGGCGACGGGGACGAACCAGATGTCCCGCCGGAACGCGGGGTCGATCAGGGCGCGGCAGATGTAGTCGAGCAGGCCGAGCTTCGGGGGGCGCAGTGCGCCGTCACGGGTGAGACCTCCCTCGGGGAAAATCCCCTGTGTCACGCCGTTCGTCGTGATCAGCTGCACGTAACGCTCCAGCACCGCGTGATACAGCGGCTCGCGAAACCGCCGCCGGATGAAGTACGCGCCGAATGACTTGAACACGTACTCGAGCGGCCACGCTCGCGCCCACTCACCCACCGCGTAACTCACGTGTGTGCCGCGGGCAAGGACGTAGGCGACCATGATGTAGTCGGCATTGGAGCGATGATTCATCAGGTAGACCACCACGTCCTGCTTGGGAATGCGCGCGAGGGCAGCCTCGTCCTGATGGTCGACACTCACCTTGTACAGCAGGTGGATCAGGACCTTCGCGGCGTTGTAGCCGAGCCGGTAATACGTGAGGACGTTGAGATGGGGGACGATCTCATCGATGTAGCGCGTGACCAAACGCCACACTTGTGTCTCTGGATGTCCGTGCTCGCGAGCGTGCTGCTGCACCGCAGCGCCAACGGCGGGATCTTCGAGCAACGTCTCCTTCACGCGGCGCCGGTGCTGCAGATGATAGCGGGCGAGCCGGGTGCGAAGCCGCAACAACGAGGCGCGGCCCGCGTGGCGCAACCGGTTGCGCGCCAGGTAGACGACGGCAGTCGCCACGCCGAGCCCCACTCCAAGAGCGATGGCCCAGTCGCGCGCGGTCACGCGGCGGGAAACTGTCCTTCGGCTTTGAGTCGCTGGTAGGCCATACCCTTGAGCCGGGCGATCCGGGCGGCCATCGGCGGGTGGGTCGCGAACAAATCGGACAGGCCGCCCTCATGCAGATTGGCGCGCCGTCCCAGCGGATCGGTGATGCACAAATGGGCGGCGCCCCGCTTGATCGACGCCGTCGGGGCATCCGCGGCTTCGATCTTGGTCAGGGCGCTCGCCAGCGCCATCGGATTACGGGTGAACTGCGCCCCCATCGCGTCCGCCAGATATTCCCGCTTGCGGCTCACGGCCATCGCGAGGAACTGGGCGATGATCGGCGCGAGGATCCACGAGATCACCCACAGCACCAGGACGATGATGACGACGACGCCGCCGCCCTTGCCCTTCCCGCCACCGCGGGACCCGCCGATCCGTCCGCCCGAGCCGAGCAGGCGGCCCACACCGTCGTGCATCAGTGCCACGGCGCCGACGAGCGCGGCCAGCGTCGTCATGAGGCGCACGTCGAGGTTCTTCACGTGCCCCAGCTCGTGCGCCACCACGGCCTGCAGCTCGTCGCGGCTGCAGATGTCCAGCAACCCCTGCGTCACGGCGATATGAGAGTGACCTTGGTCGAGGCCCGTCGCGAAAGCGTTGGGATCGGGGTCGGGGACGATCCAGATGTCCGGGCGCGGGATCTCCGCCGCAATGGCCATCTCCTCGACGACGTTGACGAGCTGGCGCTCCTTGTCGGTCTGCGGGTTCTCGAGTTTCACCGCCCCGGTCGACCACAGCACCTTGTTCGGTCCAGTGACAAACCCGTAGCGCGCAATGCCGGCACCGATCGCCGTCATGACCAGGCCGAACCAGGGGAAAGTGTGATGATAGGTGTCCGGGGGGGCGTCCGACGTGGCCAGCCAATAGGCGAAGTCTCCGCCGAACCCGAGCCAGGCGAAGAACAGCACGAAGGCGATCACCAGCCAGATGGTGCGGCGGCGATTCGCCTCCTGCTGCTGAAAAAGGTTGAGCCCGGTGTCGTCCGTCACGCCTTGGGTTTCATGGAAAGATCGACCTGCGGCACGGCGCGCTCACCCTCGTCGGTGATCTCCCACAGCTCGGCGGGCGTCGCTTTGGCGATCCCGGCGAACAGGTTTGTGGGGAATTGCTGCTGCTTCGTGTTGTATTGGGTGGCGGTGTCGTTGTAGCCCTGCCGGGCGAAGCTGATCCGGTTCTCCGTGGAGGTGAGCTCCTCCTGCAGCTGCGCCACGTTGCCGGTGGCCTTGAGCTGTGGGTACTGCTCGACCACCACATTGAAGCGCGACAAGGCGGCGGTGAGCTGGTTTTCCGCAGCGCCGACCTGTTTCATCGCGTCGGGACCGGCGTTCGCCCCGGCCGACACCGCCTGATTGCGGGCCTGGATTACTGCTTCGAGCGTCGACTTCTCGAAGTCCATCGCGCCCTTGACCGCGTTCACCAGGTTCGGAATGAGGTCATGGCGCCGCTTCAGCTGGACGTCGATCTGCTTGAACGCATTGAGCGTCTGGTTCTTGAGACTGATCAGGCCGTTGTACGCACCCACCCCGTACAGGACGACCACTCCGAGGATGATCAGCAGGATCACACCACTCATGAGTTACTCCGGATGTG
>DASTHG010000473.1:0-6737 GCA_035718325.1 Gemmatimonadales bacterium
GGTTGATGTAGGCGCGGGTGATGTCGAAGTTGTTGGTGTGGTTCGCAGTGTCCTTGAGCAGATAACCGTACTGAGCATACGCGACGCCCGAGACGGTCACCTGGGTCTGATTCTGCGCCGCGGCGACTCGGGGCACGAGCAACGCGCCGACGAGCGCGAGGCCTCCGAGACCCATCGACAAAGAGCGATGCACGGTAGTGACTCCTCAGAGAAAGTGAACTGCGGGCGTTTCGCGTCGCCCGGACGGCCCGTTCAAGGGCATAAACAAGCTCGGTTGATGTAATCACGAGGGGCTTTCAGGCAAGTCACAATCCCGTAACAACGCAGATAGCGGAGCTGCGCAAGCCTCCGCTACCTGGCACCCGAACGCCGACCGTGCGGCGGCGAGCGGATGAGACAGCGGGACCTGCGCACGGTGCAATCGTGAAAAACCTCGTGCTGGGGCATCACACGGCGCTGTCGGGCCGGTCACGGTTGCGTAACGTCGGGACGCGGCGGCCGCGGCTGAAGCCACGGCTCGGCTGCTTCCGCTGAAGCGGAGCAACAGCCCGTTCACGGGCAGAGAGCCGAGCCGCGAGTTTACCCGCCGGTTGAACGGCAGCTCGGCGATGACGACGTCCGCAGGACGCCGTGACGCGACTGTTCGCGCGCCACCGGACGCAGCCGTCCGATACGCGGCAGGAAGTCGAGCCCCGCAGCCCGTCGGTGAGGGCGAGAATCAGGCGGCGCATTTGGGTCACGCCGTGGGATGGGCCCCGGGCGTCCGCCCCAGCCGGTGGGCGAGCCACGCGACGAACGGGACGCCGAGGACGACGTAGGCCACGAGTGACAACCAGATCAGCATTGGGTCAATGCTCCTTCCGTTTGGAGTGCAGGCATCGGGGGCGACGGCCGCGGATCGGCGTGACGATCGAGGGGGAAGCTCAGGCGAATGCTGGGGTAGGGCGGGAACGGCAGCGAAAACACACGCAACCCATCATCGCGTTCGCCACCACCTCCACTGTCGTCTGCGCCACGCGGATAGCGCGGTGCGACCACGGCGACCGCGTGCCCGGCAGCGCGCAGCGCCTGCGCGATCCGATGCACCACGGTCGTCACCCCGTTCACCTGGGGGACGTAGGTATCGGACATGAGAGCAATCCGCATGTCGAGAAGATCGACCTGCGGTGTCAAGCTGTTGTGACGGCCGGGTTACGGCTCGGTAA
Organism: Gemmatimonadales bacterium; assembly: GCA_035718325.1. Classification (GTDB taxonomy): domain Bacteria; phylum Gemmatimonadota; class Gemmatimonadetes; order Gemmatimonadales; family GWC2-71-9; genus DASTHG01. The sequence continues at coordinate 1,206 of DASTHG010000473.1, forward strand.
CGGAGATTTTCGCGGGAAATACAAGGCGAATCGTGGTGCCGCGGCTGAGCGCGCTCTCGGCGGCGACCTTGCCGCCGTGCGCCTCCACCAAGTGCTTCACGATCGCGAGACCGAGACCGGTGCCTCCCTGCTCGCGGGAGCGGCCGGGATCGACGCGGTAGAACCGCTCGAAGATGCGGGGGAGGTGCTCGGCGGGGATCCCGGTGCCGTTGTCGGCGACCGCGATGGCGACGGCGCCGCTGTTGCCCGGCGCCGCCTCGACCGTGACCACGACCCGCCCGCCGCGCGACATGTGGCGCAGGGCATTGTCGTAGAGGTTCGTCAGAATCTGGCGCAGCGCGTCGGGATCAACGATGATCCGCTCCACGCCGCTCGCCGCTGATACCTTGAGCTCGATATTCGATGCGCGCGCCCGCTCCGCGAACGGCGCCCAGGCGTCGCGCGCCGCGGTGACGACGTCGAGCGGGACGGGGCGGGGCCGCCAGCCCCCCGATTCGATGCGTGACAAGTCGAGCAGGTCCTCGACCAGGCGCTGCATGCGGTGGGCATGGGCGAGAATCGTCGAGGCGAATTTCTCGCCCTGCGACTCGGGCGTCGCCTCGTGCACCAGGGTCTCGGCGTAGCCGGTGATGGCGGTGAGCGGGGTCTTGAGCTCGTGCGATACGTTGGCGACGAAGTCGCGTCGCACCGTCTCGAGGTGGCGCAGCTCCGAGATGTCGCGCAGTACGAGCAGTGTCCCGCCGCCGGGGAGCGGCCGGCCGGAGACGACCACCGAGCGATCGGCGAGCCGCAGCTCGCGTACGCCGATATCGCGTCCCAGCAGCACATCGTCGACGAGGGTGCGGGCCTCTTTCTCGTGGAACAGCTCGGCGAGCGGCGGCGGCGGGTTGGTGGGGTCGAGACGCAGCAGCCGCCGCGCGGCGCCGTTGCACGTGAGAATCGTGCCGCGCGAATCGGTGGCGATGATGCCATCCGCCATGGCTTCCACCAGTGCTGCACTTTCCTCGCGCTGTGCCCGCAGGTCACCGAAGCGCGTCACGAGCTGGCCGTGCATCGCATGCAAGGCACGGGCGTGCTGCGCGATCTCGGGGATCCGCGAATCGGGGAACGCCGGCTCACGCTCCTCGGCGATCGCCTGCGCCGCGGTGGTGAGGTCGACGAGCGGGCGCGCGTAGTGCCGGCTCCCGATCCAGGCGAGCAACGCCGCGACGCCGATCGCGACCGCGCCGGCGACGAGCACCGCCCACTCGACCGATTCGATCTGTGCGTCGATGGTGGAGAGCGTCGCCGAGACGCGCACGATCGCGAGCCCCGGGGGGCCGCCGCGGATCGCGATGTACACGCGGTTCAAGTCGGTGGAGACACTGTAGCGCATCGAGCGTCCGACGCCGGTGGCGAGGGCCTGCAGCACCTCGGGGCGTGTGTGGTGATTCTCGAGCCCGGGGAGCGCGTCGGCGGGAAACTCCGTGTCGCCACGGACGCGGCCGCTCGGATCGATCAACGTGACCCGGTGGCCGACCAGCTGGCCGAGCGAGATGGCGATCGCGGGCCACGTCGCCGAGTCGGGGGGAATGAGGCGTTCCACGAGCCGCGCTTCTCGCTCGAGTGCCGCGCCCGTTTCGCTTTCCAGCTCTTTGCGCAGGATGCGATCGGCGGCGAGGATGAGCCCCAAGACCGTCGCCGCGACCAACAGACTGGATGAGACGAAAAACCTGGTGGCGAGACGCACTCAGCGCCCGCGCGCCGGCGGGACTCGAAAGCGGTAGCCCACGCCGCGCACCGTCTCGACGCAATCGCCGGCGGGCCCGAGTTTGGTGCGCAGCCGCTGCACGTGCATGTCGACGGTGCGCGTCTGGATGTCGGGCTGCGCCTGCCACACCGTTTGCAGCAGGTCGGTGCGCGACTGCACCCGGCCCAACCGCTCCATCAGAAGCCGCAGCAGCTTGAACTCCGTAGCGGTGAGCTCGATCTCCTGGTCGTCGACCGTTACGCGGTGTGCTCCGGGATCGAGGCGTACGCCGCCCGCGGCCAGCACACCGCCGGCCGCGACCGGCGCCGCCGCCAGCCGGCGCAGCACGGCGCCGACCCGCAGCACCAGCTCCTGCGGCGAGAACGGCTTGGCGAGGTAGTCGTCGGCGCCGAGTGACAGGCCCGCGATGCGGTCCTGCTCCTCTTTGCGCGCCGTCAGCAAGATCACCCCCACCTGGCGCGTCTCCTCGATCTTGCGCAGGTCGCCGAGAACATCGAGCCCCGAGCGGCCGGGCAACATCAGGTCGAGCACGACGAGATCGGGGCGTTCCGAGCGGGCGCGCGCCAGCGCCTCGGGGCCGTCGGCCGCGGTGGTGACGCGATAGCCGGCTTTGGCGAGGTGATAGGCGACGAGCGCGGCGATATCGGGCTCGTCGTCGACCACGAGGATGCGCTGTGCCGGCTCGGCTGGCATGGCGCGAGAAGGTAGCGCAGAGCCCTTCGGCTTGGCAATTTTCAGAGGATCATGCATCTCCTGCTCGCCCTCACCCTCGCCGTTCAAACCCCGCAGCGCTCCTCGGCTCCCGACACGGCGCATGTCGTTCTGGTCGCCACGACTGACGTCCACGGCCGCGCACTGGCGTGGGACTACGTCCGGGACCGCGAGGCGCCGGGCGGTCTGTCGCGCGCCGCGTCGATCCTGGCGGCGCTGCGCGGGCAATATCCGGGCCAGGTGCTCCTCGTCGATGCGGGAGACCTGCTCGAAGGCAATCTCTTCGCCGACTATTTCGGCCGTGTCGAGCGACGCCATCCCGACCCGCTGGTCGATGCCCTGGGAGCGCTGCAATACGACGTCGCCACCCCCGGAAATCACGACTTCGATTTCGGCAGCGACGCGCTGTCCGACGCGGCGAACGACGCGTCCTACCGCTACGTCAGTGCCAACATCGTCACCGGTCCCCGCGACTCGCTCGTGTTCCCGCAGACCGTCGTCGTGCAGCGCGGCGCGATTCGGATCGGGATTACGGGGTTCACGACGCCGGGAGTGATGGTCTGGGACCATCGGCAGTTGGACGGGCGCGTGCGGGTGCGGCGCATCGCCGACGCGGCGCCGGGAGCGATGGCCGCGCTCGACCGGGCGGGCGTGGACGTGAAGGTCGTCCTGATCCACTCCGGTCTGAGCCGGCGATCCTCCTATGACACGAGCGGCGTCGGCCCCGAGAACGACGCCCAGGTGCTCGCGGCACTGCCGTCGAAGCCGGACCTCGTGGTGGTGGGCCACACCCACAGCGAGATCAGGGATTCCGTGGTCAACGGGGTGCACTTCGTTCAACCCAGGAACTGGGCGCTGAGCCTTTCGGTCGTGCATCTCTGGCTGGTGCGCGACTCGAGCGCGCGACGCTGGCGGCTCAGCGAGGTGCGCGGCGATCTGATCCCGCTCGCCACGGTGCCCGAGCAGCCGGGCTTCGTGCAGCGCTTCGCCGACGCGCAGCAGCGCGTGCGCGCCTGGGGCGACGAGGCGCTCGGCACCGCCGGCCCGGGGTACGATGCGCGCTACGGGCGCGTGCAGAGCACCCCGCTCGTCGATTTCATCAACGACGTGCAGCGCCGTCACGCGGGCGCGCAGCTCGCGGCAACCCCCGACTTCGACGTGAGCGCCGGCCTGCCGGACGGCGCCGTCCACCGCCGCGACGTGGCGGGGATCTATCCGTACACGAACACCCTCGTGAGCGTGCGCATTTCGGGTGCGCAGCTCAGGGATTTCCTCGAGCACGCGAGTGCGTATTACCGCACCATCCCCGCGACCGGGTCGATCGTCGATGCGGCCGTGCCGGGCTACAACTTCGATGCGGTGCGCGGCGCCACCTACCGTATCGATCTCTCCCGCCCGGTCGGGCGCCGCATTATCGAGCTGGCGGTCGGCGGGCACCCGGTGGTTCCCGGAGACAGCTTTACGCTCGCCACCAATAGCTACCGCGCCGCGGGGGGCGGTGGCTACGACATGCTGCGCGGCGCGCGTGTCGTGTACGATCGCGGCGAGAACATCGCCGACCTGATTGCGACGGACATTCAGGCGGCCGGGACCGTGCAGGGCATCGCGATGGCGCCGACGTGGTCCATCGTGCCGCCGGGCGATTCGCTGGCGCGCGCCGCCTTCGCCCCGCCACCGCCACCGCTGCCGCAGAGCGACAGCACGCTGCTGCGCGTACTGGCGATCACGGATTTTCACGGCGCGCTGCAGTCGCATGTCTGGCCGTGGTCGGCGGGGCGTCCCGTCGGCGGGGCCGCGGCGCTGAAGGCGTGGCTCGATAGTCTGGCGCGCGAGTGCGGCTGCACGAGCGTGCGCGTAGACGGCGGGGACGAGATGCAGGGGACCCCACTCTCGAACTTCGCGTTCGGGAAGCCCGTGATCGCGGCCTTCAATGCGTTATCGCTCGACGCCAGCGCGATCGGGAACCACGAATTCGACTGGACGGTCGACACGCTGCGGGCCCGCGAGCACGAGGCGCAGTACCCGTTCGTTGCGGCGAATGTGACGGACACCCTGGGGCGCGTTCCGGACTTCGTGCAGCCGTGGGTGTCGGTGAGCCGCGGTGGAGCGCGCGTCGCGATCATCGGTCTCACGACGCGTTCGACGCCCGAGACCACGCGGCCGCAAAACGTGGCCGGCCTGGCGTTCGGCGACCTCGCCGCGGCGGTACGCCGCTTCCTTCCCGCCGCGAGGGGATCCGCCGACTACGTCCTCGTCGTCGCCCACGCGGGCGAAGCGTGCGACTCCGCGGGATGCACGGGGGAGATCTTCGCCCTCGCCAACGCGCTCGATTCCGGCGCCGTCGATCTCATCGTGGCGGGCCACACCCATCAGCGTGTCGACACCGTGATCCACGGCATCCCGATCGTCGAGGCCGCGAGCTCGGGCCGCGCCATCGCGGTGGTCGACTTCATTCGCCAGGCGGGCGACCGCGGCCGCGCCGTGCGGGCCCGGCTCGAGACGCCCTGGGCCGATGCCGTCACCCCCGACAGGGACCTCGCCGCGGCGATCGCGCACCAGCAGCTCGCCCTCGACAGCATCACCGGCCGGGTGGTGACGGCCTTGCGTACGCCGCTGCGCCGCGTCGGCAGCGAATATGCGCTGGGGCGTCTCGTCGCCGACGCCTACCGCAACATCGGCAAGGCCGACGTAGGCCTGATCAACGGCGGCGGCATTCGCGCCGATTTGGCACCCGGCCCGACGAGCTACGGCGCGCTGTTCGAAGTGCTGCCGTTCCAGAACCGGCTCGTCCGGCTCACCCTCCCTGCGGCGACGCTCCGCGCCGCCCTGGAGCACGCCCTCGCCGATGGCACGCCGAACGTCCACGTGTCGGGACTCGAGGTGTGGTACGACCCGGCGCGCCCGCGCGGCCACCGCATCACCAGCATCCACCTCGCCAACGGCAAGGGACTCGATGGACGACGCCTGTATACGATCGCGGTGCCGGATTTCGTCGCCGACGGTGGAGACGGATTCACCATGCTGAAGCCGCTGCAGCGCGTCGATGCCGGAATGGTGGACCTCGACGCGCT
>DASTHG010000474.1:0-5981 GCA_035718325.1 Gemmatimonadales bacterium
CGCCCGGCGTGCAGGCGCCGCACTGCGTTGCGCCGTGAGTCAGCAACGGGTCGAGGCGAGCCGGCGGCAGCCACTCCACGGTCTCGACGCGCCTGCCCCGAACCTGATACGTGGGGACGAGACACGAATTCACGGGCAACCCGTCGAGATACACGGTGCAGGCCCCGCACTCTCCCTCACCGCATCCCTCTTTCGTTCCCGTCAACCCCAGCCGATAGCGCAGCGTGTCGAGTAGGCGATCGGCGGGGTCGATCTCGACCGAGATTGGGGAGCCGTTGAGGGTGAACGCGACGGTAAATGCAGAATGATGAATGATGAGTGCAGAATTGCTGCTCATGCGTCATGCGCTCCCAATTCTGCATTCTGCATTCTGCCTTCGAGCATTCCCATGAGTCGTTCCGGCGTCAGCGGAATCACGCACGGATCTGCTCCGGTCGCCGCCGCGACAGCGTTGAGGATCGCCGGGGCGGGGCCATCCATCGGCAGCTCTCCGAGCCCCTTGGCCCCTTGTGCGCCATAGGCGTACGGCGTCTCGAGGAATGCCACGCGGATGCGGGGCAGATCGTCGCTCGTCGGGATCAGGTAGTTGGTCAGCTGCGCGTTAACCATCGCCCCGTCCTTCCAGCGGCAGTCCTCGAGCAGCGCCCACCCGATCGCCTGCGCCACGCCGCCTTGCACCTGTCCCCGCGCCAGCACCTCATGCAGCACCTTGCCGACCTCCTGGACCGCTACGAAGTCGATGACGCGCGTCTCATAGGTCCGCAGGTCGACCTCCACCTCGGCGACATACGCGCCCCAGCCGAACGTCCCATACGCGTCGCCCTTGTAGTGAACATCGTCCCACACGACACCGGGTGGCGGTTCGTACTGCGCCTGCCCGACGAGCTCGGCGCCGGGGTGCTGCGCGTGCCAAGCTCGCAACGCCCTTCGCACCGCGTCTCCCGTCGCCTGTTCCACGTCGAGGCGGCGGCGCAGATCGTCGCACGCCCGTTCCACCAGCCGGCCGACGACCATCGCCGTGCGCGACGCCACCGTCGGTCCGCTATTGGGAACGCGGGCCGTGTCCGCCTCCGCGACCCGGACGTACGCCGCATCGAATCCCAGCCGCTGCGCCGCCAGGGCGGTGAACACGGTGAGTGTCCCCTGGCCCATCTCGATGTTCGCCGAGCGGATCTCGATCGACCCGTCGGGGAGTCCCGCCACCTCGAGGCGCGATGCCAGCATCACTTCGCCCGAGCCGGTGAATCCCGCCCCGTGATGGAACGTGGCGACGCCGATCCCGCGACGCGTCACCGCATTGGAGACGTTGTACCGCGCGTGCGCGGCGCGCTTGCCGTCGTACTCGGCCAGGGTGAGCGCATGCTCCAGCAAGGCGCGGCGGTCGGTGCCATCGCGGATGACCTGACCCGTCGCGGTCGACTCCTCGTCGCGCAACAGATTGCGGCGGCGCAGCTCGGCGGGATCGAGCCCCAGCCGCGCGGCGATCCGGTCCATGTGCCGTTCGTTGGCGAAGTGTGTCTGCGGCGCCCCGAACCCGCGGAACGCCCCGAACGGCACGGCATTGGTGAACATCGCACGGCCATCGATCCGCACGTGGTCGCAGGCATAGGGCCCCGCGGCATGAATGATCCCGCGCGACAGCACGACGGGCGACAGCGTCACATATGCGCCGCCGTCCATCACGACCTCGATGTCCTGCGCCAACAGCCGGCCATCAGGCGTCACACCGGTGCGATGGCGCACCAGCGACGGATGCCGTTTCGTCGTCGCGGCCATGTCCTCGCCGCGGTCGTACACGATCTTCACCGGCTTGCCGCTCTTCAGCGCCAGGAGCGCGGCGTGCAGCGCGATGGTCGAGGGGTACTCCTCTTTGCCGCCGAACCCGCCTCCGGTCGGGGTCTGGATCACGCGCAGGCGCCCCTCGTCGCGGCCGAGGGCGTGACGCAGCGCTTTCAGGATGTAGTAGGGACACTGCATCGAGCCGCGCACCACGAGCACGTCGCCTTCGAGCGCCGCGATCATCCCCTGCGGCTCGAGGTAAACGTGCTCCTGGGCGCCGGTTTCGTAGGCGCCCTCGACTACGATGGGCGCACCCGCGAGGGCGCGCTCCACGTCTCCTTTGGAGATCTGCAGGTGCTTGAGGACGTTGTCGGCGCCATACTGGATCTGGTCGGTTCGAGGCTGGGCACGAAAGTCCAGGACCGCGGGCTCGGGAGCGACGTCGATCTGCACCGCCGCCACGGCGCGTCGCAGCGCGGCGCGATCGCGATGCGCCAGCAGCAGAACCGCCTCGTGGACATGGCGTACGTACCCCGAGGCGAGCACCGGCTGATCCGATTCGATCAGCGCGATGGTATTGGGCCCAGGCAGGTCCTTGGAGTCCACGATCGTAAACTGCGACCAGTCGATGGCAGGATCGAAGCGGATGGCAGTGATGCGCCCGCGCGGCGCAGGGCTGCGCACCGTCGCCCCCCAGAGGAACCCCTCGAGCGGCAAGTCATCGACGTACCGTTCCCGGCCGGTGAGCTTGGCGAGGCCTTCGAGCCGTTGCACGGTGAGCGAATATACCGGCGACGAAGAGCGACGCATCGGTACCTCACGACGGCACCGGTGTACGTAGCTTGTCGAGTGGAAGGCAACCCTCGAGGAGCGTGATGACAACTCGCACCAAGGCCCGTAAGCCGGCGCGGGCGTCCACCATCCAATCGATCAACCCCGCCACCGGCGACGTCGTCGAATCGTTCGCCGAAACGAGCCGGCGCGAGCTGGACGGGATCCTGGATCAGTCGGATCACGTGTTCCAGGATTGGCGGCGCCGTCCCTGGAGCGAGCGCGCGCGGCTGTTGCGCGTGGCGGCCGGGGTGTTACGCAACCAGAAATCGACGTACGCCCGTGCCATGGCGCTCGAAATGGGCAAGCCGCTGGCACAGGGGGAGGCCGAGGCGGAGAAGTGCGCGACGGTCTGCGACTATTACGCCGAGCACGCTGAGGCGTTTCTCGAGCAGCAGCCGCGCGACCTCGACGGCACGGCGAGTTTCGTGCGCTTCGACCCCATCGGCCCGGTGCTCGCGATCATGCCGTGGAATTTTCCCTTCTGGCAGGTGTTTCGGTTCGCGGCACCGGCGCTTGCCGCCGGTAACGTCGGACTCCTGAAGCACGCCTCCAACGTCACCCGCTGCGCCCTCCTCATCGAGGACGTGTTCCGCGACGCCGGATTTCCCGAAGGCGCGTTCCGCACCCTCATTCTCCGCACCTCGGCTGTGGGGGACGTCATCGCGGACGCCCGCGTTCGCGCGGTGACGCTGACGGGATCGGAGCAGGCGGGGAGCGCGGTCGCCGAACAGGCGGGCCGCCATCTGAAGAAAACCGTTCTGGAGCTGGGCGGGAGCGACGCGTTCATCGTCCTCGCCGACGCGGACCTGGCGCGCGCCGCCCGCACCGCCGCCGACGCGCGGCTCATCAACAGCGGCCAGAGCTGCATCGCGGCGAAGCGCTTCATCGTGGTCGACGCAGTGGCCGACCGGTTCGCCGAGCGGTTCGTTGCGGAAATGCGCTCGCGCATCATGGGCGACCCGCTCGCCGCCGGCACCGACGTCGGCCCGCAGGCCAGAATCGATCTGCGCACCGCCCTGCATCGCCAGGTGCAGCAGTCGGTGCGGCGCGGTGCTCGGCTCGCGGCAGGCGGGGCCATCCCTTCCGGTGCCGGGGCGTTCTACCCACCGACGGTGTTGCTCGACGTCCGACCGGGCATGCCGGCGTTCGACGAGGAGGTGTTCGGCCCGGCGGCCGCCGTGATCCGGGCGCGCGACGAAGCCGACGCCATCGCGCTCGCGAACGCCTCACCATATGGACTCGGCGCGTCGGTCTGGACCGAGGACCGCGCGCGCGGCCGCCGCATCGCAGCGGAGCTCGACGTGGGGTGCGTCTTCGTCAACGCGCTGGTGCGCTCGGATCCCCGTCTCCCCTTTGGCGGCGTCAAGCGGTCGGGTTACGGACGTGAGCTGGCGGAGTTCGGGCTGCGGGAATTCGTGAACATCAAGAGCGTCGCGGTGGCCTGAACGCGATACGGGGCGGCTCCGAGAGGAGCCGCCCCGAATGCGCCGGAGCCGATGACGGTTACTTCTCGTTCTCGTTCCAATCGCGAATCTGCTGCTCGAACTGTTGCGCCAGCACCTTGAGATCCAACGTCGGGGTGTTGGGATCCTCCTTCAACGACTGCACGCGCTGCAGGTTGATCGACGCTTTGCTGAACGTGCTGTCGATCGACACCGCCGAGCGGTAAGCGTCCGCGGCGGCGCTGTAATGCCCCGTCCGCTCGAGCGCCATGCCGAGGTTGTTTTGGAACGTCGCCACCCCGGGCTCGATGTCCACTGCGCGGGCGAGCGGCCGCAGCGCGTCGTCGAACGCGCCCTGGTGGATCAACGTCAGGCCGAGGTTGTTCATCGACCACACGTCCCGCGGAGCGAGCGACAACGCCTCGTGATAGCTCTTCACGGCGGCCGTCGACTCACCCAGCGCGTCGTGCGCGCGTCCCTGTAACCGGTACGCTTCACTCGACGTCTCGTCGACTCGCAAGGCCTGCTCGAGCGTCACCAACGCCGAATCGGGCTGGCCGGCTTCGACCTGCACGCGGCTGAGGTTCAGGTAGCTCTTCAGGTGCGTCGAGTCGAGCGAGAGCGACTGCCGGAACGCCTGCTCCGCCGCTTTCAGATCACCCGACTTCCAGGCCGAAAGACCGAGCATGTAGAACCCAAAGGGGTTCGACGGCTTGTTGCGCGTGTAACTGGTGAAGCCACTCACTGCATCGCTGTAACGCTTGGCGCGGTAGGCAGAGTCGGCGCCGGCGTACGTCACCGGCTCGACCGGCGTCGGCTCCGGCTGCACCGGCGTCGACGTGACCGTCGATTCCGGGGAGATCGTCTCGCGGGCGATCGCCTGTTTTGGCGTCTTGTCGCCGCAGCCGCCGAGCACGAACAGCCAAGCGGTGAGCCAGACCGGGGTGAACCGCAGGGTGGTGATCATCCTTCCTCCTCGTCAGGGCGCGGGGCGCCAGTTGGGGTGGCCAGCGCCCGGGGGTAACGCAGGAGGAGGACCAGCTCGAACTACCGATGCACGATCAAGAGTGACAAGGAGTTGTCGTGGGACGGGAGCAGGGATGTGTCCAGCGAAACACGGCGGCGACTAGGGTGCGGTGTCCGATTGGACACGACTGATCCCGTGCCTCCGCATGATCTTCAAGAGACTCGCGTGATCGGCGAGCCCCAATGCCTCCGCCGTGCGCGTGATGTGCCACCCATTGCGCTCGAGCGCCGCCACGATGATCTGCCGCTCCGCTTCCGCCTTCAGCTCGTGAAACGTGCGGGGCGGCGCGCCGCCGCTCACCCGCCGGGCCGCCACGTCGTCCGTGATCTCGGGTGGAATGTCCTCGACGCCGATGGTGTCTCCCGTCGTGGCAATCAGCATCCGCTCCAGGATGTTGCGCAGCTCGCGCACGTTGTTGCGGCGCCAGTCGTAGGCCATGAGCGCTTCGATCGCGGGTGCGCTCACGGTCTTTCGCTTCATCCGGAAGCGCGCGCACGTCGCGGCCAGGAGGTGGTGCACCAGCTCCGGGATGTCGGACAGCCGGTCGCGCAGTGACGGCACCGCCAGGACGTGTGCGTTGATGCGGTAGAGCAGGTCCTCGCGGAACCGGCCGGCCTTCACTTCCGCCACGAGATCGCGGTTCGTCGCGGCGACGACCCGCGCGTCGACCGTGATCGTTCGGTTGCCTCCCAACCGGGTGACCTGCCGCGCCTCGAGGACGCGGAGCAGCTTGGCTTGTGCCGGGAGCGGGAGCTCGCCGAGTTCGTCGAGAAACAGCGTGCCGGCGGCGGCCGCCTCGAACGCTCCCTTGCGCAGCGTAGCGGCGCCGGTGAAGGCGCCGCGCTCGTGCCCGAACAGTTCGCTCTCGATCAGGTCATGCGGCAGCGCGGCACTGTTCA
>DASTHG010000475.1:0-2703 GCA_035718325.1 Gemmatimonadales bacterium
CGCCACGATGACCAATACCAGCCTATCAGCCCCCCTGCACACGTGCTCGATCTATATCGGCAGCACGTCGGTTGCTCCGGCCACCAAAGAAGGCGAGCCGAATTGCAATTAAGCCCGAGGGCTTAGTTGGAAGATCGAGGACGGGGACGTACAGCGGCACCGTTACGCTAAGGGCGCCTTACTACATCAGCGCACGGCGCTGAAAACGCGAACGCCCGAGCTGCGAGGGCGTTTTCGTTCGTGGCTGGTGGCGCAGAGAACAAGTCAGAGTCAAATGAGGCATCCCCACTCTCCGGCTCCGTCGGAAGTGGCAGCAAGAAATGTGGGCTCCCCGCGCAAACTCGGGCAATACTACAGGGACGACTCGTCCACGATTTGCGGCTCACCGCCGCTCGGGACATGCGGCGCCAGGGCCTGAGCGAATCCAATATCATGGCGCTGTGTGGGTGGGAAACTCTGACTATGTTTCAGCGCTATGCGATCCGCGACGAGGCCGCGCTCGAAGCGGCAGTGGAAAAATGGTTCGGTGTACGTGACAAACACGTGACAACGGAGGGTGTTGCCGAGTCCACCAACTCGGTAAACGCAAGCCGCACAACGTAACTGGCCCCTCGTCCAACGGCAGGACACCGGACTTTGGATCCGGGAATGAAGGTTCGAATCCTTCGGGGCCAACTCAGACGTGGAATACGTAGCTCAACTTCGCAAAAAACCCGTCGCCGATCCGCGCCAATCCGCGAAATCTGAACGCCGTCGGCTCCTCCAGGCTGTTGCCGTAGCCGAGATAGGCCACCGTCCCCGGCGTTGGGTGATAGGAGAACAGCCAATCGACGCGCGCCACGTTGCTGACACTGCGCGCCGTGCGGGTAAACGTGCTGGTCGCCGGATCCCGAATCAGGATCGCCCCGTTGGTGCGCGAGTCGTCGCGCAACGCGTCGGTTTCGTTCGACGTGTACTGCCCGATCAGGCGAATGAAGATCGGTCGCGACAGCTGATATTCGATCTTGAGCCGCGGGACGCGGATGCGGGAGACGATGCTGCCGTCGTCACGCCGACGCACCTCCTGGTGCTGGTACAACAGCTCCGTCCGCAGCCGGTCGGTGGGACGCCAGGTGGCACCCAGGTTTCCGACGATGAGGTGCCCGCTCGCCCACTCGAAGAAATTGTCGTCGCGCCCATCCAGCAGCGACGCCGTGAGCGAGAAAGACTGGAAGTTGGGCGTCGCGAGACTCGCGGCGAAGTCCAGATTCGGAATGTGCGGTGTGCCGGTGAACGGCACGGTGTCCACGGTGGCCCCGCGAGCTCGCTCGATCCAGTAATTGGTGTACAGGGACGCCGGGTAGCCGAACGATTCTATCGACCACGCCACCCCGACCTGCCATCCCCCCCGCAGGGTGAACCCGGTGCTGAAATCCGCCTGGCGGTTGTCGGGCGCGGCTCCGCTGCTGAAACGACTGACCTGATTCCACCACGCCGACAGGTATACGTTCGCATTGAAGCTCTCGAGCCACGATCCCGGAGCGCCGACGATGGTGTAACTCGGCGTCACGCTGTTGGTGACGTAGTCGGTGGAGGAGATGAACCCGCTCGCCGCCCGGAAGTGTTCTCCGACGGCGCGACTCGAGATGTTGAGCCCGAAGCTTCGTCCCGAACGCACCAGACTCGCCTTCCAGGCTGGGGCCCACCGCAACGGCGCGCCGGCTGAGTCGCGTGTCGCGCTTTCCGCCCCCTGCCAGGTGAGCGACCAGGCACTGCCCAGGACGAGATGGCCGTCGAGCGCGGCCACACGGTTCGTGGTGCCGGCATCCACGCGGTCGGTGTAGACGAAGCCGAGCGAGTTCGCGCTGCCGAGGTCACGTCGGATGCGCACCGCACTCATTACCGGATGATCCGTTCCCGTCACCGATTCCGCGGCGGCGTCCACACCCGAGAGCGCGGCGATCGTCGTCGCGCCGACTTTCCCGATCAGCTTCGCCGCGCCCTGCGGGTCCACCAACCGCCGCGTGTAGATCAGCTGGATCGGCGTCTGAAACAACTCCAGTCCGTCGAGGAAGAACGGACGCTTCTCGGGATAGTTCAGCGCAAACCGGGGATCCAGCTGGATCTGCGGCACGTCGGCCTCGACCTGGGAGAAGTCGGGCCGCACCGTGCCGTTGAGCGTGAGATTCGCCGTGACGCCCCAGCGCACCGTGGCGCCCACGCGCGGTCCCCCACCGCTGTAGCTCCAGCCGCCAGGCTCTGGCGCCCCCGTCTCCGTGCTCGTTGCCTCTGGCGTAACGTCGAGTACCAACCCGCGATGCAGTCCCGTGAGTCCGGTGAGCGTGCCGCTCTGCGCGAGGAATGACGCGCGCGTCTGCAGCACGCGCGTCCAGGTGTGCTGATGCCCGGTGGCCTGCACGTCGCGGATCACGTTGACGCTGCAGTCCTGCGGTTCGCGCGTCTGGTTGCGCAGCGTCTTGAAGGGAATACGGATTTCGACCTCGTAGCCCCACGACGTGGTGTGTCCCTTCGACTCGTACACGAAGTCGGGACTCAAGTCGAGCGTGTACGCACCGGTGGACGCGGCCGACAGCGTCGTCGCCACCTGTCGCGTCGCGTCGAGCAGCGTGCCGTCCGCCTGGACGCCGAGCGGATTGACGCCGAAGACCAGCGCCTGGCGGTGGTCGTTGAAGGTGTCGAGCAGGATCTGGACGTAGTCGTCAC
>DASTHG010000476.1:0-3758 GCA_035718325.1 Gemmatimonadales bacterium
CTGGGCGCCCTCGACCTGCTCGTCGCCGTGGGCACCGCGACGTCGGTCACACTCCACGGTCTGACGCCGGGGATGGAGCCGCTGTTGGCGTTTCCGTTGAGCACGATTCCGCTCTTCTTCATCCCGGTGCTTCTGGTGGGCCACGTCTTCATTTTCCGCCGCCTCCTGGCGGCCGGGACGCCCGGTGGCCGTTGAAGCACTTCCCCGCATCGACTGCGCGTGCGCCAGCTTGCGCCGCGCAGCCAGGGCGGTCACGCAGTGCTACGAAGCGGCGCTGAAGGAAAGTGGCCTGAAGGTGACGCAGTTTACGTTGCTCCAGGCCCTCAGCCTGCTGGGAGGAGCGAGTCCGCAGTCGGCGCTGGTGAAGTTCCTGGCGATCGACGCGACGACGCTGTCGCGGACGCTGCGACCGCTCGCCCTTGCAGGCTGGATCCGTGTCGTCGACGGTGCCGACGCCCGCGAAACGCGCTGGCAGTTGACGCCGGAGGGACAGCGCAAAGTGCAGCGGACGCGGCCCGCCTGGGAGCGCGCCCAGCGAAGGTTACGCGCCCGGCTCGGCAAGAAGACGTGGACGTTGTTGCTGGAGGATCTGGCAACGGTCGCAGCGGCCGCGCAGGAGTGAGCCTAGCGCCACATCTCCTTCAATTTTTCACGCACGTCCACACCCACACCCGGGGGCGCCTCAGCGGCGCCCTCGACCAGCCTCCCGCCTGCCACATGGCGCTCGAACAGCTGTGCAACTTCACCGGGGATGAACCTCGTGCGTGGTACGTGCACGTGAAAATCTCCGTCGGGGCGGCCCCGGGTGTAGAACCGGTGCGGCTGCAGTAAGTAGAGAAAGTCCCGCGCCCGCGTCATCGCGACGTACAAGAGACGCCGCTCCTCCTCGATCTCTTGCGGCGTTCCCGTCGCCATATCGGAGGGGATGCAGCCATCCACGACGTTCAGCACGTACACCACGTCCCACTCGAGCCCTTTGGCGGAGTGGATCGTCGACAGGATGAGATAGTCCTCGTCGAGATGCGGTTCGCCCGCTTCGTCCCCCAAGCCGTCGGGTGGGTCGAGCGTCAACTCGCTGAGGAAGCTCTCGCGCGTCTGATGCAGTGCGGCGAGCTGCTCCAGCTGCTCCAGGTCCCCGCTGCGCACGCCCGCCGCCTCGTACAGGCGCGCCAGGTGCGGCTCGTACCACTTGCGCACCAGGGCGAGCTGGCCCTGCCACACGCCCGCGTGCCGCAGTGCCGTCATCAGATCGCAGAAGGCCGGCCAGTCAGACCGCGATGCGGCGGGGACGTCGAGTCGACGAAGGATCTCGAGATCGAACGCGGCGGTTTCGAGCTGGTCTTGCAGGCGTCGCGCGTGCGCCGGGCCGACTCCGGGGAGCAGCTGGATCACCCGGAACGCGGCGATCGTGTCGCGCGGATTCTCCGCCCAGCGCAGCACGCACACCAGATCCTTCACGTGCGCCGCCTCGAGAAACTTGAGCCCGCCGTACTTCACGAACGGGATGTTGCGCTTGCCCAGCTCCACCTCGAGCAGGTCGGAGTGATGCGCCGTACGCATCAGCACGGCCTGCTTGCGCAGCTCGATTCCCGCCTCGCGGTGCTCCAGCACCCGCTCGACGATGTAATCGACCTGGGCCTGCTCGTCCGACGCGGTGACCAGCACCGGACGCTGGGCAGAGGGGCGGGTCGAGAAGAGTCGCTTGGAAAAGCCTTCGGCGGCGAGGCCGATACATGCGTTCGCCGCGTCGAGCACTGGTTGCGTGGAGCGATAGTTCTGCTCAAGCGTAACGACGTGCGCCGGCGGATCGAACTGCCCTGGGAAATCGAGGATGTTGCGCACCGTCGCAGCGCGGAAGGAGTAGATCGATTGCGCGTCATCGCCCACGACGCTGAGCCCCAGGCCTTGGGGCTTCAGCCCCAGCAGGATGCCGGCCTGGAGGGCGTTGGTGTCCTGGTATTCGTCGACCAGGACATGGTCGAAACGGCGCCGCACGGTGTCTGCGACTGCCTCCTCTTTCATCAGGTAGTACCAGTACAGCAGCAGGTCGTCGTAATCGAGCAGATTGCGGTGCTGCTTGGCATCGACGTAGCCGCGAAACAACCGCTTCAGCTCCTCGGCCCAGCTCGCATACGAAGGGAAGGCGTGCTGCAGGGTTTGCTCCACGGGATGCTGGGCGTTTACGGCGTGCGAGTAGATCGCAAGGCAGGTGTCCTTCTTGGGGAAACGCGATGTTTGCTTCGAGAGCCCCAACTCGTTACGGACCACGTTCAAGAGATCACCGGCGTCGGAGCGGTCGAGCACGGTGAACGATGGATCGAGACCTACAGCGCTCGCGTGCTGGCGCAGCAGCCGGTTGGCGATCGCGTGGAACGTCCCGGCCCAGCGCACACGCCCCTGCGCCCCCGGCCTCACCCCCTGACCCCCTCTCCCTTCGGGAGAGGGGGAACCTATGGGCGATCCCTGTGAGACCTGACTCGCGATCCGCTCCGCCCGCCGCGTCATGATGTCGGCGGCGCGGCGTGTGAACGTGAGCAGCAGGATGCGGCGCGGATCCGCCCCGCACACCATGAGGTGCGCGACGCGGTGGGCGAGGGTGTTGGTCTTTCCCGTACCGGCTCCCGCGACAATCAGCAGCGGGCCGGGAAGGGTGTCGGGCAGACCATTGGCGCCATACTCGACAGCGGCGCGCTGCGCGGCATTGAGTTGTTCCAGGTGTGCAGCGGCCTCGACCATGTCCCGAATATAAGCCGAAACCCATTCTGCGCCCGTGTAGCATGCGTGATGCGCGCCCGGGTGCTCCTGGCTTTCACCATCGTCTACGTCGTCTGGGGCTCCACTTACCTCTTCATCCGCTACGCCGTGCAGACGATTCCCCCGTTTCTCCTCACGGGGACGCGCTTCATCGTCGCCGGCACGTTGCTCACGGCCTGGGCGATGGTGCGTGGGGCGGAACGGCCGACGCGGGCGAACTGGAAAGCGATCGTCATCATCGGCGTGCTGTTCTTCCCGTGCGCCAACGCCGTCGTCGTGTGGGCGGAGACGAGAGTCGTTTCCGGCATCGCCGCGTTACTCGTCGCCGTCGAGCCGCTCTGGGTCGCGGTGCTCCTCACGCTGGTCACCAGGCGACGTCCCCCGGCTGCGGTGTTGGGCGGGATCGTGCTTGGTCTCCTGGGACTCGTGATCCTCGTGGGGCCGAAGCTGCAGACCGGAGCTGCGGGTGTGGACGTGACCGCCGCGCTGGCGCTGATGGGAGCGTCGTGCGCCTGGGCTATGGGCTCGGTCTACGGACGCACGGCGCCGCTGCCGCGCGCACCGCTGCTCGCTGCAGGACTCGAAATGTTGGTGGGCGGGATCGGCGCGTTGTTCGTGGGAATCCTGGCTGGCGAGCCGCGGCACCTCGTACTCGCGGCGGTGAGTGAGCGGTCGCTCATCGCCCTCGCGTACCTGACGGTGCTGGGGTCGATCGTCGCGTTCACCGCCTACAATTGGCTGGTGACCGTCGAAGCTCCGGCACGCGTGGCGACGTACGCCTACGTCAATCCGGTGATCGCGGTGCTGCTCGGCGCCATCGTGGCAGGGGAGCCCTTGACGCCGCGGATCGGCCTCGCGGCGGTCGTGATCGTGACGGCGGTGGTGCTGGTGATCGTGGGACAGAGCCAGCTCGTTCGAGCGGTCACGCGATCAAGCCTCGAGCGCTCAACTCCGTGAGGATGGCTTGCACGGCGGGTGCGCAGCGATCGCGATCCCGCATGCCG
>DASTHG010000477.1:0-6358 GCA_035718325.1 Gemmatimonadales bacterium
CTTCTGATCCGGACCTCGGGGGAACAGCGCATTTCGAACTTCCTGCTCTGGCAGCTGGCCTATACGGAGCTGTACATCACGCCGGTGCTGTGGCCCGACTTCACACGGCAGACCCTGTTCGCAGCGATCCTCGACTACCAACGGCGCGAGCGCCGATTCGGCGCTGTGCCGGCGCGATGAGCCGCAATCTCGCGCAGCGCATCGCCTTCGCCATGGTGGCGATCCCGCTGGCGGTGGCGCTCGTGTGGTGGGGCGGCTGGCCACTCGCCGGTGTGCTGGCGCTGGTCGGCGTGCTCGGCGCGCGCGAAGTATATGGGCTGGCGCGGCGCCAGGGCATCGACGCGCTCGACCGGATGGGCCTCGCCGCCGCGGCGGTGATTCCGCTCGCGACTTACTGGGTGAAGGGGTCGGAAACGCGCTGGGCCGAGCCGGCGATCTACGCGGCGGCGCTGTGGCTGCTCGGCGTACTCGTGGCGGCGATGCGCCGCGGTCCCGAGCGTCGGCCGCTCGCGGCGGTGTCGGTCACCGCGTTCGGGGCCCTGTACGCATCCGGCCTGCCGTCGTTCCTCATCGCCATCCGTCACGGCGCCAACGCCGGGGTCAAGAGCTGGCCGCTCGCGGCCCTCGTGCTCCTGCCCCTCGCGCTCACCTGGATCTGCGACACCGCGGCGATGGCGGCGGGGAACGCCTTCGGCGGGCCGAAGCTCGCGCGCGTACTGTCGCCCAACAAGACATGGGCGGGGGCGATCGGGGGATTCCTCGCGGCGGTGGTCTTCGCAGTGCTGCTCGGCGGCTGGGTCTTGCCGCGTGTCGGTCTGTCGCTCGACGCCGGCCGGCTGGTGCTCGTGGGAGCGGCGGTCGGCCTCGTCGCCCAGGTGGGTGACGTGGCGGAATCGCTGTTGAAGCGCGAAGTGCAGGTGAAGGATTCCTCTAATTTGATCCCCGGGCACGGCGGGGTGCTCGACCGCTTCGACTCGCTCTACTTCGTGCTCCCGGTCTCGGCAGGCCTGTTCCGGCTGTTCGGCCTCGTGTGAGCGTCGGCGTCGCGGTGCTGGGCTCCACGGGATCGATCGGGCGGTCCACGCTCGCGGTGCTGGAGCGCCACCGCGACCGGTTCAGCGTGGTCGCCTTGACGGCGCACTCCAATGCCGAGCTGTTGCAGACGCAGGCGAATGCCTGGCGACCGGTGTATGTAGGCATGGTCAACGGCGCCGCCGAGCGTGGCCCCGTGGCAGGGCACGGGCCCGGCTGCCTCGTCGAGGCGGCGACGCATCCCGATGTGTCGATCGTGGTGAACGCCGTCGTCGGAGCCGCGGGGCTCGAGGCGACGCTGGCGGCGCTCCGAGCCGGAAAACGCGTCGCGCTCGCCAACAAGGAAACCCTCGTGATGGCGGGCGAGCTGGTCCGCGCGGCGGCACGCGCGGGGGGCGGCGAGATCATTCCGGTCGATTCGGAGCACAGCGCGGTGTTGCAGTGCCTGGCGGGGAGGAGTACGGCGGACGTCGCGCGGCTCGTCCTGACCGCTTCGGGCGGGCCGTTCCGTACCTGGGAGCCTGCGCGCATCGCGCAGGCGAGCGTGGCGGAGGCGCTGCAGCACCCCACGTGGAAGATGGGGCGCAAGATCACCGTGGATTCGGCGACCCTCGTGAATAAAGCGCTCGAAGTGATCGAAGCCCACTTTCTCTTCGGCCTCGGGTATCCCCAGGTGGACGTCGTGGTCCACCCCCAGTCGGTGGTGCACGCGTTCGTCGAGCTGGTCGACGGCTCGGTGCTGGCGCAGCTCGGATTTCCGAACATGGAGCTTCCGATTCTCTACGCATTGACGCATCCCCAGCGCGTCGCCGATTCAGGCCCCCGGCGCTTCGACGCCCTGGCCGCCGGCGCGCTGACGTTCGAGCCGGTGGTGTCGGAGCGGTTTCCCGCCTACGCACTGGGTCGTGCGGCGGGGACCCAGGGCGGGACGAGCCCGGCGACGTTCAACGCCGCCAACGAGACGGCGGTCGAGCTGTTCCTGGCCGGTACCATCCGCTTCGGGCGCATCGCCGAGATCATCGCGCAGGTGCTGTCGGACGCGGTGCACGGGCCCGCCACTGCGCTCGAAGCGGTGCTCGAGGCGGATCGCTCGGCGCGGCGCCGGGCGCGGGAGGTCGCATGATCCTGACGGTGTTCGCCTTCGCCATCATGGTCGGCGTGCTCATCTTCGTGCATGAGCTGGGGCATTTCGTCGCCGCGAAGTCCCTCGGCATTCAAGTGCACCGGTTCTCGCTCGGTTTCGGCAAACCGATCGTCATGGTGCGGCGCGGAGAGACGGAGTACTGCATTGCCGTGCTGCCGCTGGGCGGTTACGTGAAGATGGCAGGGCTGGAAGAGGAAGGGATGATGGGCGAGATCGAGGGCGGTAAACCCGCCCAGCCGGTCGATCCGGCTCGCGCGTTCGACCGGCGCCCGTTGTGGATCCGGATCGTCGTGATCCTGGCCGGGGTCACCATGAATGCACTGCTTGCCTACGCGATTTACGCCGCACGGGCGGCGAGCGTGGGCCTGCCGGTCGCGGACGTCACCGAGGTCGATTCGGTGTACGCGGGCGATTTGCCGAGCGGCGCGGAGGCACTCGGGACGCTGCGCTTCGGCGATCGGTTGTTGCGGATCAATGGCGACACGATCCGGCACTGGGGCAACCTCGAGTCCGGTCTCATGGACGGACCCGTGACGGCGACCTTGGACGTCGTCGGACGCGCCACGCCGCTACGCGTCCGCCTGGGAGACGGGTCTGCTCGCGACCGGTCGCGCGTGTACGGCGCGATCAGCCCGCGGTTCCCGGCCCGCCTCGGGATCGTGGAGCCCGGTCGTCCCGGCTATCGCGCCGGGCTCAAACCCGGAGACGTGATCGTCCGCGCCGATGGCGACACGATTGGTTCGTGGTCACAGGCCGTCGCGGCGATTTGGGCGCATCCTGGCGTGCCGATGCAGCTCGATGTCCGGCGTGGCGATTCACTACTCTCGTTCAAGCTCACTCCGGAATCGATCACCGATTCCGCCGCCCATCCGCCGCGCCCCGTTCGCTACGGCCAAATCGGCGTATCGCAGAACCCACCGGTCCAGCACGAGCGGATCGGGCTGGGCCGCGCCCTGGTGCAGGGGTGGGGGTACCTGTGGGAGGGGTTGAAGAGTGTCGTGAGTGGACTGGCGCAGCTCGTCCTGGGAAAGGCATCGCTGCGTCAGAGTCTGGCCGGACCGATTGAGATCGCTTCCGTTTCGGGGCAGGTCGCCCGGCTCGGGTACGACTGGTACCTGGACATGCTCGCGTTCTTCTCGATCAATCTCGCCGTGCTGAACTTGCTGCCGATCCCCGTGCTGGATGGCGGGCAGCTCGTGTTCCTGATCGCCGAGGGTATCCGTCGCCGACCGCTGTCGCTCGAGTTGCGGCTACGCCTCACGCAGGTGGGCTTCGTGTTTCTGTTGGGGCTGATGAGCTTCGCCCTCCTCAATGGCGTCTTCAAGTTCTTCGGCCGCTAGAGAGCTGCTCGCCGCGTACGTCGCGGGGCGAGTGCCTGCCGTGCGCCTCGTCCCCGCGATCGCGGTTGAGTACTACCGCTCGCCGGATGCGAAGCAGCGGGCAGCGCTCCGGCCGGTCATGGATGTGATCGAGCGGGCGGCACCGGGCGTGGCGCGCCTGGCGCGCACCGAATCCGGCTCGGGGTTCGACATCCAGCTGGCGGAGCGCCCGTTTCCCGAGGCGTTCGAAACGTCGTTGCAGGAGGCGGCGGCCGGCGCGCTGGAGCAGTGGGGGACGGCGCCGCCAGCGGGTGCGGCAGCGGGATCGGGCTTTTGGGGTCGGCTGTTCGACAGGGTACGGCGGCTCTTCAGCGCATCAACCTGATCACGACCGCAATCGCGGCGATCAGCAGCACTCCCAGAATCACGAAAATGACGACCGGGCCCCGGTCCTTCGTGGCAGCCCGCGCCTTCACCGCCTGAAACTCGATGCTCGTCGTCGGGGCCGTACCGATGTCGTTGGTCGGTCGGCCCTCAGTGCCGACCGCTTCGAGATCGGCGAGCAGCTCCACCGCGCTGGGGTAACGATCGTCGGGATGCTTGGCCAGGCACTTCACGACCACGCGCTCGAACCGCTTCGAGATCTCGGGCCGCTTCTTCCGTAGCGATGGTGGCGGGTCCTCGACGTGCATCCGGGCCAGCTCGAACCAGTCGGTGGCGTTGAACGGCACTTCGCCGGTCACGGCCTTGTACAACGTGACTCCCAGAGCGTAGAAGTCGACCCGTTGATCGAGCTCGCGTCCCTGCGCCTGCTCGGGAGAGAGGTACTGCGGCGTGCCGATCGTCATGTTGTGGCCGGTCGAGGCGGCGTAGCCCGAGACGGCTCGTGCGATACCGAAATCCGTCAGCACCGCGCGTCCGTCTTCGCGCAGCAGCACGTTGTCGGGTTTGATGTCGCGGTGGATGATCCCCTTGCCGTGGGCGAACCCGAGCGCTCGCACGACATCTTTGGCGATCGGCAGCACCGACTCTTCCGACAGCGGACCTTCCCGGGCCAGGCGCGCGCCCAAGCTGTCGGGGCAGTAGTCCATCGTGTAGAAGACGTTGCGCCCATCTTTTCCGACCGAGCGGATGTGAATGATGTTGGGGTGCTCGAGCTTCGCCGCCAGTTGGGCTTCGTTGCGGAACCGGCTCTCGAACTGGGGATCGCCGGCGTACCGGGGCTTGAGGACTTTGACTGCCGCGGTGTCGCCACCGTTTTGACGTCCCAGGAACACCCAGGCAAAGCCGCCTTGGCCCAGCAGGCTTTCCAGGTGGTAGGAACCGAGGGTCTTGCCGACGAGGTCTGTGGTGAGCGGGGCGGTCACTTGGGGCGGCCTTTACATTCGTGCGTGTGCGGTCTAACTTAGTGTGCTAACATCAATTAGGGAATGTCGACGCATGGACGAGAAGACCACGCCGGTCACGAAATACGGGTTGCACGACCGCGATACCGGATCGAGCCGGGTTCAGGTTGCGCTGCTCACCGAGCGGATCAACCATCTCACCGATCACTTTCGAGTGCACGCCAAGGACTTCCACGGGCAGCGCGGGCTATTGAAGCTCGTGTCCAAGCGCCGCCGCCTGTTGGAGTACCTGAAGCGGACCGATCTCGTAAAGTATCGGCAGCTCATCGAAGAGCTGGGTCTCCGCCACTAATGATCGCACGCGTCGCGCGGCGCGCCCCGGAAGAGCACCGGGGCGCGCGGCGTATTATCGGGTGCTCTAGACAGGTCAACATGTGAAGCACGTCGAACGTCAGTTTGCCGGCCGCACGCTGCGGCTCGAGTCGGGTCGTCTCGCCAAGCAGGCCGCCGGATCGTGTCTGGTGCAGTACGGCGAAACCGTGGTCCTGGCGGCGGTGACCGTCTCCGACAACGTCTCTCCCCTCCCGTTCTTTCCCCTTACGGTGGAATATCGCGAAAAGAGCTATGCCGCGGGAAAAATCCCCGGCGGCTTTCTGAAGCGTGAGGGGCGGCCCTCGGACGAGGAGATCCTTTCGGCCCGCGTCACCGATCGATCGGTTCGCCCGCTGTTTCCCGAGGGGTTCAAGAACGAAGTGCAGGTCTTCATTTACGTCCTGTCGGCGGATCAGGAGAACGACGCCGACGTCCTCGGCGTGACGGCGGCCTCGGCGGCACTCGCCATGTCGAAGGTGCCGTGGAACGGCCCCATCGCCGCGGTGCGCGTGGGGCGCGTCGAAGGTGCGTGGATCCTGAACCCGACGTTCCAGCAGCTCGAGTTCTCGGATCTCGACATGGTCGTTTCCGGCTCGCGGGACTCGATCGTGATGGTCGAGGGCGGCGCCCTGGAGCTGACCGAAGCCGAGGTGATCAAGGCGCTCGAAGTCGCCCACAAGGGCATTCGCGATCTGCTCGATGCGGAGCAGGACCTGGTCGCCGAGCTGCAGCAGCCCAAGATGGAGTGGACCAAGGTGGAGCCGCCGGCGGATCTGGTGGGTCGGGTGAAGGCCCTGGCGGAGCCGCGGATCGCCGAAGCGCTCAACCTGCCGGAAAAGGCGGAGCGCGCACAGGCGTTGGCGGCGCTGAAGAGCACCGTGCAGGACCAGCTCGCCGCCGATTTCCCGGAGAACGTGAAGGACGTGTCCACGGTGCTCGAAGACATCGAGTACCGGACGATGCGGGAGCAGGTGTTGTCGCGCGGTGAGCGCGTCGACGGCCGTGATCTCGATACGGTGCGGCCGATCACCTGCGAGGTCGGCGTGCTGCCCAGAACGCATGGATCGTCGCTGTTCACCCGCGGTCAGACCCAGGCGCTCGTCTCGGCGACGCTCGGGACGACCCGTGACGAGCAGCGCATCGAT
>DASTHG010000478.1:0-13066 GCA_035718325.1 Gemmatimonadales bacterium
TGGGGCTGTCGTCGATGCTGATCGTCTTCTACGCCGTTGCCGACGTGCTCCACATCCACGACGTGAGCAGCGCGATCCTCGGGCTGGCGCTCGGCCTGACGCTGGTGGGGATGTTGCAAGCGCGGCGCCCCCGCGTCGTACACGTCACGGTCCCGATCCGGGACCTCCCGGGCGACCTGCAGGGCTTTCGCATCGCGCAGCTGTCGGACTTGCACGTCGGCCCGACGATCCGACGGCGCTTCGTCGCAGCGGTGGTGCGGCGCACCAACCGGCTCGCTCCCGATCTCGTCGCGGTCACGGGAGACGTCGCCGACGGCCTCGTTCCCGAGCTGCGCGAGCACGTCGAGCCGCTCGGCGGTCTGCGCGCGCCGCTCGGCACGTTTTTCGTCACCGGCAACCACGAGTACTTCTGGGATGTGCGCGGCTGGACGCGGGAGCTGGCGCGGCTCGGCGTCGAGGTGTTGCTGAATGAGCACCGACTGCTGGTGCGGGGCAACGGCCGGCTGCTGCTCGCCGGAGTGACCGATTTGTCGGCGGCATCGGATCCGGCCTTGGCACTCGCCGGAGCTCCTGCGAGCGACGTGCGCGTGTTGTTGGCGCACCAGCCGAAGAGCGCCTATGCGGCGCGGGATGCGGGCTTCGATCTCCAACTCTCGGGGCATACGCACGGCGGGCAGTACTTCCCCTTCAACCTGCTGGTGCGGCTGTTCCAGCCGTTCGTCGCCGGTCTGCACCGGCTCGAGCGGATGTGGCTCTACGTCAGCCGCGGAACCGGGTATTGGGGACCGCCGCTCCGGCTCGGGGCGCCGTCCGAGATCACGCTGATCGAGCTCGTCGCAGCGTAAGGAGCGACACGAAGGCGGCCGATGCCACGATGATGTTGGCGACGAGCACCGGCAGAGAGTGGATCAGCGCCCCGTAAGTTCCCCAAATGATCGCGGCAACCCCCTGGATGCGCCGCAGCGTCCCAGGTTGACGAAAGAAATACGAGCTCGAAGTCATTGCCGTCGCGATCCAGCCGATCCAATCGTACATCGTTGCTCCAGGGGTCGTGGGGGCGCCGTCAACGAACGGCGTCATCGGTCGTCGGTCTTCGAGTGCTCAGGACGGTCACAAATGTAGTGTGAGCGGCTTCCTACCAGTTTGAAGCTAGAAGCGCTACTCTGGAATCACGATGGCAGCGACGAGCGTGCAGGTGGGACAGGCGGCGCCCGATTTTACGGCGCCCATGACGGGTGGCGGGGAGTTCCGGCTCTCCGACCTCAAGGGGAAGCGGGCCGTCGTGCTCTACTTTTATCCCAAGGACGAGACGCCGGGGTGCACCGCCGAAGCGTGCGCGTTCCGGGACTCGTATGAGATCTTCGTCGACGCTGGCGCCGAAGTCGTCGGGGTGAGCGGCGACACGGTGGAGTCGCACGAGCGATTCGCCGAACATCATGAGCTGCCGTTCGTACTCATCTCCGACAAGGGTGGGGCGATCCGCAGGCTGTTCGGGGTCAAAGCGACGCTCGGGATCTGGCCGGGCCGGGTGACGTTCGTGATCGACAAGGACGGCCTGGTGCGCCACGTGTTCGCTTCGCAAACCGACTCGGTGCGGCACGTCGAAGAGGCGCTGCGCACGATCACCGCGGTCTCCAGTTAGCATATCTGTATAACTTATTGATGCGTAGCGACTTGCAAGATTTGCCGATTTGCGGATCGTGCGCGGCACACTGGTAACGAACCCGTGCCACAAGAGGCGCTCGATATCGGAACTTCGGCGCCCCAGCAGCCTAAACAACACGGCATGCGCGCCAGTGACTTCGAGTTCCGCTACCGGTTCTGGATCATTTCCGCGCTGTTTTTCGCGGCGTTCGGGTGCTACGTCTTCGACCACCTCACCGCGGCGCAGCGGTTCGCGCGGCTGATCCGTCAGGATTCGCGCTTCGGCGTGCAGCTGGTGTTGGGCGTCGGGGCCCTGCTCGCGTTGCTCGCCGCCTGGATCCGGACGTGGGCGAGCGCCTATCTGCACTCGACCGTCGTGAAGGACGCCGACATCCATGCCGACCGGCTCGTGGCGGACGGGCCCTATCGCCACCTGCGCAATCCGCTCTACTTCGGCACCCTCCTCCTGGGGATCAGTTTTGGCCTGATGGCGAACCCGGCCGGGTTTTTCCTGCTCGTAGGGGGTCTCACGATCTTCGTGCTGCGGCTCATCGGTCGCGAGGAGGTGGAGCTCGAGGCGATCCAGGGCGCGGCGTACCGCCGCTATGTGCGCGCGGTCCCGGCGCTCTTGCCGGCGTTCGAGCCCCGCGTGGAAGCGAGCGGCACGCGCCCCCACTGGCGCCAGGCGTTTCTGGGGGAAGCGATGATGTGGATCTTCGCGATCGGGTGTACGCTGTTTGCGATCACCCTGATTCCGTGGATTCTCTACGTCTTCGTCGCGGCCGGGTTCATCGGGTACTTTCCGGTCCGCCGAGTCGCCCGCCGCGCGTCGTAGGCCTCAGCCGGCTGCTTCCCAGTGTTTGGCGCGCTCCAGCGCCTTGCGCCACCCCGCCATGAGCTGATTGCGCCGGGCCGGTTTCATCGCCGCCTGGAAGCGGCGGTCGACCTGCCACTGGGCGGCGATCTGTTTCTGGTCCTTCCAGAAGCCTGTTGCGAGCCCCGCCAGATACGCCGCCCCCAGCGCCGTTGTTTCGGTGACCTTGGGCCGCACCACGGGGACGCCCAGCAGGTCGGACTGAAATTGCATCAGCAGGTTGTTCGCGCACGCTCCCCCGTCCACGCGCAGCTCCTTCAACTTGATCTTCGCGTCGGCTTCCATGGCGTGCAGCACGTCGGCGACCTGGAACGCGATCCCCTCCAGCGCCGCGCGCGCGATGTGAGCCGCGGTCGTGCCGCGGGTGATGCCCGCGACCAGGCCGCGGGCGTATTGATCCCAGTGCGGGGCGCCGAGCCCGGCGAACGCGGGGACCAGATACACCCCCTGGGGATCGAGCACCTGGGCGGCGAGTGCTTCGACCTCGGATGACGCGCGGATGATCCCCAAGCCGTCGCGCAGCCACTGTACCACCGCTCCCGCGATGAAAATGCTGCCCTCGAGTGCGAACTCGGTGCGATTGCCGACGCGCCACGCGACGGTCGTCAGCAGGTTGTTGCGCGACGCGATCGGCTTGGTACCGGTGTTCATCAACATGAAGCAGCCGGTGCCGTAGGTGTTCTTCACCATCCCGGGCTGCGTGCACGCCTGGCCGAACAGGGCCGCCTGCTGATCCCCCGCGATTCCGGCGATCGGAACCGCGTGGCTGCCGAAGAACTGGGTTGCGCCGTACACCTCACTGGACGACGCCACCTGCGGCAGCATGGAGCGCGGGATGCCGAAGATCTTCAGCAGCTCATCGTCCCAGTCGCCGGTCTTCAGATTGAACAGCATGGTGCGGGACGCGTTGCTGGGATCGGTGACGTGCACCCGCCCACCGGTGAGATTCCACACCAGCCACGAGTCGACGGTGCCGAATGCCAGCTGCCCCGCCTTCGCCTTGGCGCGAACGCCGGGGACGTTCTTCAGCATCCACTCGATCTTCGTGCCGGAGAAATACGCGTCCACCACGAGCCCGGTCTTGCGCTTGATCAGCGGTTCCAGGCCGCGCGCTTTGAGCCGGTCGCAGGCGGCGGCGGTGCGGCGGTCCTGCCATACGATGGCGTTGTGCACCGGCGCGCCGGTGGTGCGGTCCCAGACCACTGTGGTTTCGCGCTGGTTCGTGATGCCGATGGCCGCGATGTCCGCCGCCCCGAGGCCCGCCTTGGCGACTGCGTCCTTCGCGGTATGGAGCTGGGTGGTCCAGATCTCGTGGGCGTCGTGCTCCACCCAGCCTGGTTGCGGAAAGATCTGGCGGAACTCCTGCTGCGCCGACGCCACCACGTTCCCCGAGTGATCGAACACGATAGCGCGCGAGCTCGTCGTGCCCTGGTCGAGCGCGAGGATGTGCTTCATCGCGGCCACAACGCCCAGTACAGAAACGCCGCGATCAGCCCGCCCACGATCGGTCCGACGACGGGAATCCACGCGTAGTCCCAGTCCGACTTCCCCTTGCCCGCGATCGGCAGGATCGCGTGGGCGATGCGGGGCCCCAGGTCGCGCGCCGGATTGATGGCGTAGCCGGTCGGCCCGCCGAGCGACAGGCCGATCGCCCATACGATGATGCCGACGAGGAACGGCCCGAACCCGACATCCCACCCGTGCACGGGGTTCAGGTTCTTCGGCGTCAGGACGACCAGCACGCCGAGCACCAGTACGAACGTGCCGATGATCTCGGTGATGAGATTGGCGTTGCGGTCACGAATGGCGGGAGCGGTGCAGAAGACGGCGAGCTTCGAAGCCTTGTTGTCGGTGGCGGCCCAGTGGGGCAGGTAGGCGAGCCACACGAGGGCGGCGCCGAGCGCCGCGCCCAGCAGCTGCGCCGCGATGTACACCGGCACCGCGGACCATGCGAGCTTGCCGATAGCCGCCAGCCCGATCGTCACCGCGGGGTTCAAGTGCGCTCCGCTGAACGTGCCGACGGCATACACGGCGAGCGTGACCGCGAACGCCCATCCCGCGGTGATCACGATCCAGCCCGAGTTCTGCCCCTTCGTCTTATTGAGCACCACGTTCGCGACGACGCCGTCGCCCAGGAGGATCAGCAGCATGGTGCCGAGCAGCTCTGCCAGGAATGGATGCATGGCCGTCGCGGTTGAGGTGCGGCGAAGCTAGCGGCCGCCCGAGATCTCGTCCAGCAGCGTGCGTGTGAACCCGATTTCCTCCTCGTTCACGAGATGTCCCATCCCCGGATAGATCTGCTCTGTGACCGTGGCACCCATGCGCTGAAACACCGCCGCGCTTTCATCGACCCGCGTCTTCGGGACGTGGGCGTCGACGTCCGAGCAGCCCAGGAACACCGGTGTGCCGCCGAACGAGCCGGGATAATTCCACGTCGTCCCCGGCGGGCCGATCAATCCGCCGCTGTACAGCACGACGCCGCCGTAACGGTCGGCGTGGCTGGCGGCGAATTGCGACGTGAGGCAGGCGCCTTGGGAGAACCCGAGCAGCACGACCCGGTCCCGGCGCACACCGGCGCGCACGACATGCTGCACCAGCTGCTCGAGCACCCACAATCCCGACGCGATCCCGGGCTCGTTCTTCTCTTTGTCGGCCATGAAGCTCAGGGGATACCAGGTGCCGCCCGCTGCGGCGGGAGCGAGGTAGGTGATGTCGGGCCGCCCGAATGCGGGAACGAACGACAGAATATTCGCCGGGAGGGCGTTGCGGCCGTGGACCAGGATCATCGCGACCGGGCTCTTGCCGAGCGGCGCTCCAGCACTGGCCAACGGCTGTCCCGCGTGAGGTTTCACCTGAGCCGCGCCAGCTTCGTTGCGATGGTAGCGCGGTTCGGCTCCTCCCACGGCGGCAGTTTCAGATCCCGGCCCAAGTCCTGAAGGCTCTCGTCCACCGTGAAGCCGGGTGGGACCGTCGCGATCTCGAACAGCACGCCGCCCGGCTCCCGGAAGTAGATCGAGCGGAAGTACTGGCGATCGAGCACCTCCGTGACCTGTACGCCCTGCCGCACCAGCTCGGCGCGGATCTCGAGCTGCTGCTCCGCATCCGCGATGGCGAACGCGACGTGGTGCACCGTGCCGAGGCCGTTCACCGCAGGAGCCGCGTTCGGGGCATGCAGGATGTCGATCGTCTCTCCGGGGCGGCCGTCCCCAACGGCCAAGCGGGTGCGCGACCGTCCTTCGTTGACGACTCGGAAGCCCAGCAGCCTGGTCGTGAACTCGATCGTGCGCGCCGGGTCCGTGATTTCGAGCGTCACGCCGTGCAGGCCGCGGATCGCCTGGGCGGCTTCGACCTCACCGGAGATCCACGGTGGTCGCGCGTCTCCTTCGGTACCGACGAGCTCGAGATTCAGGCCCGAGGGATCGGTGACGGTCAGGATCGGCTCTTTGAACGGACTGAGCCCGGGACGCGGCGCCTTCCCCAGCTCCTCGAGGCGCTGGCGCCAGAACCCGAGCGCCGCGCGGGGCACCGAGAATGCCGTCGTGCGGATCTGTCCGGCGCCCTTCGTGCCCACGGGGACACCCCAGCCGTGGTAGGGGAACGTCGTAAAGATCGTGCCCGGCGTGCCCGACGCGTTGCCGTAGTAGAAGTGGTAGACGAAGTGATTGTCGAAGTTCACCGTTTTCTTCACGAGTCGCAGTCCCAGCGCGTGCGTGTAGAAGTCGACGTCGGGTTGCGCCTCGTCGACCGTTGCCGTCACATGGTGCAGACTCGTGAGCCGCGGTTCCACACCGATCAATCTAACCTTGACCACCTTCGCGAGAACGGCGACACTACGCGCATGGACGAGCGCGATCTCATCTACGATTGGAACCGTGTCGATGCGCCGTTCGACTGGTCGCGCGCCCGCGTCGACCTGAACGATGAGACGCTGCGCGACGGCTTGCAGTCGCCGAGTGTGAAGGACCCCTCCCTCGACACCAAGCGCCGCCTGCTGCACCTCATGGCCGACCTCGGCATCGTCGCCGCCGACCTCGGCCTCCCCGGTGCCGGCCCCCGCGTGGTCGAGCAGGTGCGGGCGCTGGCGCGGGAAATCGCCGACCACAAGCTCCCGATCGCCGCGAACTGCGCCGCCCGCACCGTCATCGCCGACATCGAGCCGGTGGCGCGCATCTCCCAGGAGGTCGGCATCCCGATCGAGGCGGCGACGTTCATTGGGTCGTCGCCGATCCGCCAGTACGCCGAGGACTGGACGATCGAGCGGATGCTCAAAGCCACCGAGGAGGCGGTGACGTTCGCCGTGCGAGCCGGCCTCCCCGTGATGTACGTGACCGAAGACACGACGCGGGCTGATCCGAAGACCCTCAACCGGCTGTACGGGACGGCGATCGATTGTGGAGCGACACGGATTTGCCTGGCTGACACCGTCGGTCATGCGACACCGGACGGCGTGAACGCGTTGGTGGAATACGTACGGAGAGAAATCGTAGGGGAGAAAAGCGTAAAGATCGACTGGCATGGACACCGCGATCGGGGCATGGGTCTTATCAATTGTCTCGCCGCGATCGAGGCCGGTGTCGACCGGGTCCACGCCACGGCGCTCGGAGTGGGAGAGCGGGTCGGCAACGCCGAGATGGACCTGCTGATCGTGAACCTCAAGCTCCTGGGCGCGCATCGTGCCGACCTCTCGAAGCTCCCCGAGTATTGCCGCACCGTCGCCGACGCCGTCGGGATCCCCATCCCGCTCAACTATCCCGTGATGGGCAGCGACGCCTTCCGCACCGGCACCGGGGTCCACGCCGCGGCGATTATCAAGGCCAAGAAAAAGGGCCATACCTGGCTCGCCGACCGGGTCTACAGCTCGGTCCCCGCCGAAGAACTGGGTCTGGCGCAGGTGATCGAAATCTCGCCCGTCTCCGGTCTCTCCAACGTGAAGTACTGGCTGCAGAGCCACGGTTACGATCCCGACGACGAAGCCGCCTGCCAGACGTTGTTCAGCGCCGCCAAGAACGCCGATCGCGTGCTCGCCGAGGAGGAGTGCCATCGCTTGCTGCGGCAGGGCGCATGGCGGTAGGAGGGTTCCGGGAGCTCGAGCGGTCGTACTTCGATCTGCGCTGGCACCTCGATCCGGTCGCCGCGACCCTCGCGGGCCGCACCGAGTACGATGATCGCTTCGGCCGCTTCAGTCCCGCCGCCTTGGCACCGCATCTCGCGGCGTTGAAGTCACTCTCCACGGCGCTGGAGGAGGCGAGCGTGGACGAGCTGCCGGTCGAGATCGACCGCACCGCGTTGCTCAACGAGATTCGCGTCACGATCCGCTCGTTCGAACAGGATCGCTGGCAGGCGAAGAACCCCGAGTTCTGGCTGTCGCACCTGTTCGGCGGACTGCACGGCTTGCTGCGGCGCTCCGACCGCGGCTCGGGCGCCAACGCCGCCGCGATGGCCGCGCGGCTCGAGGATCTTCCCAAACTGCTCGAGGATGCGCGCGCCGCTTTGACTGAGCCGGTACGCCTCTTCGCCGAGACGGCACTGCAGATGTGCCCCGGCGGTCTGTTGCTCGTGCGTGAAGTTGCCACGGCGTACGCCGGGAGTCCGTCGGCGCAACAGATCGCGGCGGCGGCGGACAGCGCCGGCGCCGCGCTCGCGAGCTTCGAGCACGACCTCGACCGCTGGGTCGAATCGGGAAGCGAGCATTTCGCCCAGGGGGAAGAGGGGTTCGACTTCCTGCTGCACTACCAGCACGCGCTGCGCGACACCGCTCCGGAGCTATGGCGCTACGGACTACGTCTCAAGGACGAGGTCATCGCCGACCTGGCAGGACTGGCGCGCACGATTGCGGGAAACGAAGACTGGCCGGCGCTGGTCGACCGGCTGCGCGGCGAACACCCGACGGCGCAGGACCTCGTGGCGGCCTACGCGCGGGAGATGGACCGGGCGCGCGAGTTCGTGGTATCACGCGGCCTCGCCCCAGTTCCCACCGTGCCGCTCGACGTCATCGCGACCCCGGAGTTTCTGCGGCCGCTGATTCCCTTCGCCGCCTACGACAGCCCCGGGCCCTACGCGACCGACCCCCGCGGGCTCTTCTACGTGACCGTGCCCGATCCGTCGCTCCCCGAGGCGGCGCGCGAACGGATCCTGCGCGACCATTCGCGCCACGAGATCGCGGCGACGTCGCTGCACGAGGGGTTCCCCGGCCACCACCTGCAGCTCGTCCTCGCTCAGGCGCATCCATCCGAAACGCGCAAGAACATCTTCACGCCGCTCACGGTTGAAGGGTGGGCACTGTACTGCGAGGAGCTGATGGGCGATGAGGGGTTCTACACCGGCCCGGAGGAGCGCTTCTTCCAGCGCGTGCACCTGTTGTGGCGCGCGATGCGGATCGTGCTCGACGTCGGGCTGCACACCCGTGGCATGACGTACGAAGAGGCCGTCACCGCGCTCGTCGACGTCGTGCACATGGATCGCGCCAACGCCGCGGCGGAGGTGAGCCGCTACTGCGCCACACCCGGCTATCAGCTCTGTTACGCCGTGGGCCGACGTGATCTGCTGCGCTTGCGGGACGACTATCGCGCCGCACAGGGCAACCGCTTTTCGCTCCGGAAATTCCACGACGCCATCCTCGCATTCGGCGGCCTGCCGGTCACGCTGATCCGGTGGGGACTGGGCCTCGGTGAGTAGGCTCCCACGCACCGCCAAACTGTTCGGTCTCGTTTCGCTACTCAACGATTTCGCGAGCGAGATGATTTATCCCCTGTTGCCGGCGTTCGTGACCGGCGTGCTGGGCGGCGGCGCCGTGTCACTCGGGACGCTCGACGGGGCGGCCGATCTCGCGGCGGCGCTCGTGAAGTACCGCGCCGGGCGGCTCGCCGACGCGCCGCGCCGGCGTGGTGCACTCGTCATCACGGGCTACGCGGTGGCGGTGCTGGTGCGTCCCGTGATTGCGCTCGCCGGCGCGGCCTGGGAAGTCATCGGGCTACGCGTCACCGACCGGATCGGGAAGGGGATCCGCTCGCCGGCGCGCGACGCGATGATCGCCGACGCCACACCGGCCGAGCTGCACGGTCGCGCGTTTGCCCTGCAGCGCGGGCTCGATCACGCCGGAGCGATTCTCGGTCCGCTCGTCGCCTGGTGGTTGCTGCAGTCGAAAACGCTCGATCTGCGCGGCGTGATTGGCGCGAGTGTTGTCCCTGGCGTGCTCGTTCTGGTCTTGGCTGTATGGGCGGTAAGGGACGGCAGGAGACGGCAGGAGACGGTAGGGGCGAAGGCAGCGGTTGGACCCCTACCGTCCCCTACCGTCTCCTACCGTCCCCTACCACCAGCCGTGCTCGCCATCTCTGCCTTCTATCTCCTCCGCATGCCCGAAACCCTCATGCTGCTCCGCACGCAACAGCTCGGCGTGACGGTGGCGTCGGTGTTGCTGCTCTGGGCGGCGCTGCACGTGGTGCGCTCGAGCACGAGCTTCATCGGGGGTGCCTTGTCGGATCACATCGGTCCCGGCCGCACGATGTGGGCGGGATGGGTATGCTACGCCGCGGTGGCGTTTGGGTTCTCGCGTGCCGCGAGCCCTCTGGCCGCCTGGGCGCTGTTTCTCGTCTTCGGCGTCGTGGCTGGGCTGACGGAGAGCCCGGAGCGCGCCATCGTCTCGCAGCTCGCAGGGGGGAAGCAGGGGACGGGATTCGGCGTGTACTACGCCGCCACTGGTGTCGCCGCGCTCGCCGGCGGAGTCCTGCTCGGTCTTGCGACGAGATACTTCGGTGCGTCGTGGGCGTTCTTCGCCAGCGCGCTGCTCGGCATCGCCGTGGCGCTGGCGTGGCCGGTACTGGGACGGACTCGCACTACCTAACGGGAGGACAGACCGATGCGCGTTGCGTTATTCGTTGCCGCCACACTCGCCGCCGCGCCGCTCTGCGCGCAGGATCATCAGGTGATTCACGTCAACGAGCCGGCGGGCCTGCCGTTCTCCAGCGCCACGCGGGTCGGGAATCTGCTCTTTCTGGCCGGCCAGGTCGGCAACACGCCCGGCACTCGGCAACTCGCCGATACCGGCATCGCCGGGCAAACCCGCCAGGCATTCGAGAACATCAAGACGGTGCTCGCCGCCGGCGGCAGCTCGCTCGAGCGGGTGGTCAAGTGCACCGTCTTTCTCACGAACATCGCCGACTACCAGGGGATGAACGCGGTGTATGCAACCTACTTTCCCAAGGATCCGCCGGCGCGCTCGACGGTTGCGGGGAGCGGGTTGGCGCTCGGGGCGAGAGTCGAGATCGAGTGTATCGCGACGGTCGGATAGGAGCGGTCGGACGATGAGGCGCGTCGCATGGGGTATCGGCACGCTCGTGGTCCTGAGCCTAGGCGCCTGCGCGTCCGGTCGTACCGATCCCCGCCGCCT
Source organism: Gemmatimonadales bacterium (assembly GCA_035718325.1). Classification (GTDB taxonomy): domain Bacteria; phylum Gemmatimonadota; class Gemmatimonadetes; order Gemmatimonadales; family GWC2-71-9; genus DASTHG01. Next base: position 10,905 of record DASTHG010000478.1, read on the forward strand.
CTTCCTCGCTCCGTGGCGGCCGCCGCCCGGCCAGAAGTGCTTCGTGAGCAAGAAACCGTTTCCGGCAGTCGATCTGCTCTTCGATACGACCGCCCTCGGCCGGGCCGTGGCCCGCTTCGGGTCGGGCAGCGCGGTGGCCGCCCTCGCGTTCTGGCCAGCGGACACGGCGTGGCATGAGGAATTTGGCCCACGTCCCGACAGTCTGGTCATCGTCGAGACGACGCTGCCGGACTCGTCGCGTGGACCGATCCGCGCTGCCTTGCTCGAAGCGCTGCAAGACCGGATCACCGCGCGGCTGCTCATTCGGATCGATCTGATGAACCAGCAGACCCGCCTGCGACTCGCGCCGGCGCTCGAGTGCCCCCCGGTGGTGCGCAGCCTCGCGGATGTTGGTCGCTACACGGCGGCAATGCAGACCGCCGGCGTCCCGCCTGGCCGAGCGGTGCTGCAGTTCCTGGTCCGACCTGACGGGTCGCTCTCGGCGCTCAAGGTGCAGACGCCCTCGGGAAACCCGGATCTCGATCGCGTGGCCCTGAGCACGGTGCAGCTCCTGCGCTTCACTCCGGAGGTGATCAATCGGATTCCGGTTCCAGGGCTGGTGCGGTTTCCGGTCGAGGTACGGGTCACGCGCCAGGCGCCGCCGCCGCCACCACTGGCGGCCGCGTGCCCGCAAGGGCGCATCGTCGAGATTACGAACCCTCTCCGCACCGCCGTTCTGGTCTACGCGTTCAGCCCCGCGGGCGCGCAATTGCTCGGCACGGCAGTGGCCGATACGACCGTGCGTCTCGCCCTGCCGCAGGCCAGTGCCGGGTACGTGTTCGTCCAGGAGGCCGACGCGGCCGTCTCGAGCGTTTCGGACGCCGATTTGAAGCGGGTACGCTGGAGGGTGCAATGCGGCGTGCCGTAATCTCTGCCCGAAGGACCCGCCGGCGCGCTGTGGACGGCCAGCGTACCAATGGTCGATCGACACGATCTGGGCGTCAGCAACAACGCACGCCTGCTCCTTTCGATTCGAAAAACGCCGCCACGAACTCCCGTTCGGTCATGCGGGGCGCGTGACCGGCCGAGCGGCAATGCTCGAGGTACGCGTCATAGTCGGGCGCACCGATCACCCGCTTGATCACCCGCCGCCAACCCCTACCATCTCCTACCGCGACCCGCAGGAAGTCCTTTAGGGTCCCCTTCCGTCCCTTACCGTGCATACGCACTCTCCACGAACGGCGTCTCGCTGAGCGTCGCCGCCTTACGGCGGGACAGGATCAGCCACCACTCGCGCAGCGACACGACGAGCAGCAGCGCCACGACGGCCATGAAGCCGAGCGCCGTGACGGCATTGAGGTGGTCGTTGAAGATCAGCCGTGGCGTCTTGGGATCGGCGGATCCCGCGAGCGACGCTGCGTGGGCCAGGAACCCGAGCTTCGGGTCGGCGGAGAACACCTTCTGCCATCCCGCCGTCATCGTGACCGCGGTCAGCCACACCAGCGGCACGATCGTCACCCAGGCGTAGCGTTGCTTCCCCATCTTGACGATGATCGTCGTCGCGACACACAGGGCGACGAGTGCGAGCAATTGATTGGCGATCCCGAAGAGTGGCCACAATGAATTGATCCCGCCGAGCGGATCCATCACGCCCTGGTACAGGAAATATCCCCATCCGGCGGCGACCGCGGCGCTCGACAACACGATGCTCGGGTACCACGACGTCTCGCCGAACCGCGGCCAGACACGGCCCAGGATTTCCTGCAACATGAACCGGCCCACCCGCGTTCCCGCGTCGATCGTCGTCAGAATGAACAACGCCTCGAACATGATCGCGAAATGGTACCACAGCGCCGTCGCCGTCGTGCCGCCCAGGGCGCCGGTGACGCCGGAGAAGATGTGCGCCATCCCCACCGCGAGGCTCGGCGCGCCGCCGGTGCGCGCGATCAGCGTCTGTTCCCCCATCTGTGCCGCCAGGGCCTGCATCTGGTCCGGTGTCACGACGAAACCCGCCGTCTTCAGGACGTCGGCCGCGCCGGCGAGGGCGGCCGGCGCCGTGTTCATCGCGAAGTAGACGCCGGGCTCCAAGGTGCAGGCTGCGATCATCGCCATCACGCCGACGAACGACTCCATCAGCATCCCGCCGTAGCCGATCAGCCGCGCATCGGGCTCGTGCGCCAGCA
>DASTHG010000479.1:0-12077 GCA_035718325.1 Gemmatimonadales bacterium
GTGCCCGCGGCGGAGGAGCTCCCCGCCCGGCTCGACACCGTGCTGCACGTGGTCTACCTGGTGTTCAACGAGGGTTACTGGGCGTCGTCGGGCGCGTCGCTCGTGCGCACCGACCTTTCGGGCGAAGCGATCCGGTTGGGGCGCGTGCTGCACGAGCTGCTCCCCGACCCCGAGGTCACGGGACTGCTCGCGCTGATGCTGCTGCACGAAGCGCGGCGGCCGGCGCGCGCCACGGCCGCAGGAGAGCTGGTGCTGCTCGACGAACAGGACCGGACGCTGTGGAACCGCGAGCAAATCGCCGAGGGCCTGGCGCTCGTCGAACAAGCGCTCGCGTCGCGCCGCTTTGGCCTCTACACGCTGCAGGCCGCGATCGCGGCGGTGCACGCCGAGGCGGCACGCGCGGCCGACACCGACTGGGCGCAGATTGTCGGCCTCTACGACGTGCTGCTGCGAATCGATCCGTCGCCGGTGGTGGAGCTGAATCGCGCCGCGGCGATAGCGATGCGGGACGGCCCCGCGGCTGGCCTCGCCCTGATCGACGCGATCCTGGTGCGCGGCGACCTCGCTGACTACCAGCTCGCGCATTCCGCCCGTGCTGATCTGTGCCGCCGCCTGGGACGGACCGAGGAGGCGAGGGAGTCGTACGAGCGGGCGCTGGCGCTCACGCGGCAGGAGCCGGAACGACGCTTTCTGGAGAGACGGGTGCAGGAGCTGCCGACATAACTCGCGACCTACGTGGAACCCCGGGCTTGCGCCCGGGGCTAGTTGGACCTCAGCCTTGTGAGAACGATGAGCGTCTCCAGCTCAGGTGTGGCTAACCCCGGGCGCACGCCCGGGGTTCAACGAACAATCTGCGTGGCTCTCATCATGGTCGGCGCAGTTCCCGGCGTCGCCCAGACGCAGGTGCCCGCCGGACGCGTCACACCGTTCGTCGTTTACGACTCCGCCTACCAACGCCCCCGCCGGCTCTGGGTCTACACCCCACCGGGCTTCAGCGCCGGAACGGCCACGACCTATCCACTGATCGTGGCGTTCGACGGCGACGAGTACCGCGACACGATGCCGCTCCCCCAGGTGCTCGATACCCTGCTCGCCATGCACAGAGCCCCGGCGTTCATCGCCGTGCTGATCGACGACTCGGCATCGAGCGTCCGCATCGCGGACCTCGGCAACTCCGCGAGGATGGTCCGCTTTCTGGGACTTCAGCTCATCCCATGGCTGCGCACCCGCTGGCCCATCACCACCGATCCCCACCGCGTCATCATCACCGGTTCGAGCGCCGGCGGGCTCGCCTCGGCGTATGTGGCGTTCGAGCGCCCAGATCTCTTCGGCAACGTCTGGTCGCAGAGCGGCGCGTTCTGGCGTGGTGCCGAAGGGTCGAACGGGGCACCGTACGAATGGCTTACCGAGCACGTCCGCTTGGCCGCGAAGCAGGACGTGAAGTTCGTACTGGACGTCGGCGCGCTGGAAGATCACGCCACCTTGGGCGGTTCAGGTCCGAATTTCCTGCAGGCCCACCGCCGCCTGGTGGAGGCCCTCCGCGGCAAAGGCTACGACGTCACCGCGACTGAAGTGCCACAGGGGAATCACGCCCCGCAGTGGTGGCGCCAGCGACTCGCGTTCGGGATTACGCAGGTCGTCGGTGGCTGGGGGCAATAGACGCAACCGGCCGTCGGCACTCGCCTGCTATTTCTTGATGAACGTCCCTGCCTGCAACTCGGCGTATGCCTTACGGAGCTCGTCTTCCGTATTCATCACGATCGGCCCGTACCATGCCACCGGCTCCTCGATCGGCTTGCCGGACACGAGCAGGAAACGAATGCCCTCGTCGCCGGCGCGCACCGTCACTTCGTCGCCGCGGTCGAACAGCACCAGCGAGCGGTTGCCCGTTTCGTCGAGCGCCACGGGCGGCGCCGTCTGTTCTCCGCCGTCGCCCACCTGTTCGGTGAGCACGCCGCGCGGCGCGGAAGCGTCGCGGAACGAGCCCGCGCCGTCGAAGACGTAGGCGAACGCGTGGTTCGTCGTCGCCACGGGGAGCGTCTTGCGCTGACCCGGCGGCACCCAGACGTCCAGGTAGCGGGGATCGGCGGCGACGCCCTGCACCGGACCCGTCTTGCCCCAGAACTCGCCGGTGATCACGCGCACCCGCGTGCCGTCGTCGTCGGTGATTTCGGGAATGTCGGTGGCGGCGATGTCCTGGTAGCGCGGCGCCGTCATCTTGAGCTTGGCGGGGAGATTGGCCCACAGCTGGAAGCCGTGCATCTTCCCCTCCGGATCGCCCTTCGGCATCTCCTGGTGCAGGATCCCGCTGCCGGCCGTCATCCACTGCACGTCCCCCGACCCGAGGGTGCCGCGGTTGCCGAGGCTGTCACCGTGATTGACGGTGCCCTTCAGGACGTAGGTGATCGTCTCGATGCCGCGGTGCGGGTGCCACGGGAACCCCGCCAGGTAGTCGTCGGGACGCTCGTTGCGGAAGTCATCGAGCAGCAGAAACGGATCGTACTCGTCAGTATCACCGAAGCCGAAGGCGCGGCGCAACCGTACACCGGCCCCCTCGATGGTGGGTTTGGACTGGATGATGCGTTTGATCGGACGAATGGACACGGGGCACTCCTCGACACACGTTCGTTGCCATGAAGATCGTGTTTTTCAAGACGCCGGCGGCAATGCGCATCTGGTTCCAGCGCCATCATACTGAACAGCGCATTCTGCATGTTGGGTTCCGAAAGCGCCACACGGGTCAACCCAGTATCACCTGGCCGGAGGCGGTGGACGAGGCGCTGTGCTTCGGCTGGATCGACGGCGTGCGCCATCGGATCGACGCCGACGCCTACACCATCCGTTTCACCCACAGACGGCCCGGCAGCATCTGGAGCACCGTCAACCTGCGGCGTATGCGGGCACTGATCCGGGCGAAGCGAGTGCGGCCCCACGGCCTGAAGGTCTTTGCGGAGCGCAACCGCAAGAAAACGCGGCTGTACGCCTACGAGCAGCAGCAGGAGTGGAGCTTCAGCCCGGGCCAAGCCAGGCAATTCCGGGCCAACCGGCGCGCCTGGAAATGGTTCCAGGCACAGGCGCCGTGGTACCGGCGCACATGCACGCATTGGGTGCTGCGGGCGAAGCAGGAAGCCACGAGGCTGAGACGCCTCGCGACCCTGATCGACTGCTCCGCTGCGGGGCGTCCGATCGGCCCGCTCGACCGGACGAAATACGCCCGGCGTTAGTGCGGCTTGCGGCTTGAGTGGGAAGGTTGATCGTCGCCGCCCATGAGCAGCCAGCGGCCGACGATCGCGATAGACAGGATTCCGAGCACGGCACCCATCACGGTCATGTTGCCCTCCGCACGAGAGCGAATCAAGGCAGCACTACCGGACTGCATCATTCAAGACCCGGTCGCCAAACGCAAGAGTGTTGCGCTCCCGTTACAGGCCCTGAGCGAGTAGTGTTCTCCACATTCTTCCTGGAGGATTGATGTTGCGACGGACTTACGCGCTTGCAATCGTGCTGGCTATGGCGGCATGTGGAAAAGAAAACAAACCGCCCCAAGCGGCGGCCGGGACGAGCCCGTTACTCAATCCGCAATCCATGCAGGCCAAGGCACCGGAGACATTCAACGCGCGGTTCGAGACCAGCGCAGGTGCGTTCACCGTGCAGGTCACGCGCGCGTGGGCTCCCGGCGGCGCCGACCGGTTTTACAACCTCGTGAAGAACGGGTTCTTCGACGGGACGCGCTTCTTTCGGGTCGTGCCGGGATTCGTCGTGCAGTTTGGACTCAGCGGCGACCCCGCGATCTCGGCGCGCTGGCATGTGGCGTCGATTCCCGACGATCCCGTCCAGCAGCACAACACCCGCGGCACGATCACGTTCGCCACAGCGGGACCCAACACACGGACTACGCAGCTGTTCATCAACTTCGCCGACAATCTGAACCTCGACGGCATGGGGTTCTCACCGTTCGGCAAGGTGGTCGATGGGATGGGCGTGGTCGACAAGATCTACGCCGGGTATGGAGAACGCCCCGACCAGGAGCTGATTGAAACGAGGGGTACCGCTTACCTCGCTGCTCAATTCCCCAAGCTCGACTCGATCACCAAGGCGACGATCGTCCCCTAAACCGCTGCGACGCGAGCGGCATCCCAATCCCGGACCCTCATTTCGGGAGGACGATATGACCCTCAGCCTGCTCCGCCCGCTCGCGCGGTTGCTCCCCCTCTCGGCGACTCTGCTGGTCGCCGCGAGCTGGGGAGGCTGGGCCGTAATCACGCTGGACGACGTGCCCGATGCCGTCGCCGTGGGCAAGCCGGTGACGCTGACGTTCACGGTGCGCCAGCACGGCCACACGCTGCTCGACAACCTGCGTCCCTCGGTCGATGCGCGGGCGCGAGACAGCCTCATCAGAGCCGAAGCCGTCCCGGCCGGGGGGAGAGGTCGCTACACGGCGACCTTCACCCTCCCGGACACGGGGCAATGGCGCCTGACAGTCAACTCGGGATGGGGGACGAGCCACGTCGACCTCGAGCCGATCGCGGTGATCGGCGCCGCGCAGGCGCCACCGGTGTACGCCACCGGCGAGCGAGGCCGGCGGCTCTTCGTCGCCAAGGGATGCGTCACCTGCCACGTGCACGGCGACGTCGCAGGAAGCGGCGTCGTGCAAGTCGGACCGGAGCTGACCGCGCTGCGGCTGCCATCCGACTTTCTCGCGAAGTTCCTTGCGGATCCGACGATTCTCCCACCGGCGCAACAGTCGAACGGCGGGATGCCGACCCTCGAGCTCAAGCCCGCGGAAATCGCCGCGCTGGTCTCATTCATCAACGGAGAGGGAGCCGCGGCCCGGGCGGGCAGCGGCCGGTGACACGAGCACTCAGCGGACGGTGAGGGTGCCCCGGAGCCGGAGGTCGCGGGACGACGCGCCGATGAGCACGCGGAACGCCCCTGGCTCCACCACCCACTTGAGGTCGCGATCCAGCATGCGCAGCGCATCGGGCCCGAGCCCGAACGACACCTCCCGCTCCTCGCCGGGGGCAAGCCGGATACGCTCGAACCCGGCGAGCTGCAGCACCGGCCGCGTCACGCTGGCCAGCTCGTCCTTCAGATAGAGTTGGACCACTTCATCCCCGGTGCGGGCCCCGGTGTTCTTCACGTGACAGCGAATCGTCACCCGTCCTTGAGGCGGTATCTCCGCCGGCTCGATCGTCAGATCTGAATACGTGAACTGCGTGTAGCTCAGGCCGTAGCCGAAGGGAAACAGCGGCTGACCGGTGAGATCGACGTAATCGTCGCCGCGGCCCGTCGGCTTGTGATCGTAGACGAGCGGCAGCTGTCCCTCGGACACGGGGAACGTGATCGGCAGCCGGCCGCCGGGGTTACTCGCACCCAACAGCACCTCGGCGACGGCGCGGCCCCCTGCTTCCCCGGGATACCAGACGTCGAGCACCGCTCCCACGCGGTCGAGCCACGAGGACATCGTGATCGCGCTGCCGCCGACGAGCACCACGACGCATGGCGTCCCGGTCGCGGCGATGGCGCGGATCAATTCGTCCTGGTGGCCGGGGAGGCGCAGGGACGCGCGATCGCGGAATTCTCCCTCCTCGATCCCCGCCACAATGACGGCGACATCGCTCGCGCGCGCGAGGCGCGTAGCGCGTCCGATCGCGCCACGCCAATCGTTCGACACCCCGGCGTCCCATACCAGGCGCACGCGGCCGTTGCCGGTCGTTTCGAAGAACTCGAGCCGCAGCTCGTACGACTTGCCGGCCTCCAGCGTCACCGCAGCGAGCCGGGCGCCGGCCGAGCGCTTCTCCCAATCGTCGAGCACGAGGCGGCCGTCGAGGTACAGGCGAAACCCATCGCTTCCCACCACGCCGAGATGCTGCACACCGCGTCCGCCGGGAGGCACGGCGAGCCGTCCCGTCCAGCGCACCGAGTACCAGTCGCGGGCGATCCCCGCCGCCGGGCCATCGAGGGTCCATGCGAAATCGATGCGCGAATCGGTCCGTACGAGCTGAGCGGGGTCCGAGAGAGTGATGGTGTCGTAGTAGTCGGCACGCAGTCCGGGACGGCGCACGCCGGCGGAGTCGTGTGCCAGTGCGCCTGCGGGGACCGGGAGGTACTCGATCGTGGCGCGGCCGGGCCCGGCTTCGTAGCGGACCCGGCCACGCGCGCCCTCGGCGGCGCGCAGTCCATCGAGGATCGAGATGCGACGCTCTCCCGGCGCGCTGTAGCCACCCAGGCGCGCCTCTACCGCGTCGGGACCGATCACCGCGATGGCGCTGCCGGGACGGATCGGGAGTACCGGCCCGGCGTTCTTGAGCAGGACGATCGCCTGGCGCGCCGCTTCGAGCGCCAATGCCTGGTGTGTCGCGTCGCCGGCACTACGGGCCGCGCTGTCGGGATCGGCGTATGGATGGTCGAACAGCCCCAGCTCGAACTTGGCGCGTAACACCCGGGCCACAGCCCGGTCGATCACCGAATCGGAAACGAGGCCGCGCCGTACGGCGTCCCAGTACGGCCGGTACTGCTCGTATGAAGACTGGAACACCACGTCGAGTCCGGCATCGTAAGCGTCGCGCGCGGCGGTCGGCGTGTCGGGTTCCGTCATGTGCAGCACCGTCGCGCCACCGGTCGCCGCGGCATCGGAGATGACGAAACCCGGAAAGCCCCAGCGCCGCTTCAGCACTTCCGAGAGCAGCCAGCGGTTCTGCGTCGCCGGACTGCCGTTGACCGAGTTGTACGCGGTCATGATCGAGTGGGCGTGGGCGCCCGCGATCGCCGCAGCGAAGGGCGGGAAGTACGTCTCCTCGAGCTCACGCTCGTCCCACTCGATCGGATAGCTGTCCCGCCCTCCTTCCCCCACGTTGGCCACGAAGTGCTTCGGCGTCGCGGCCACGCCGCGGGACTCGAACGGGGCGATGAACGCACGACCCATCGTGGCGGCGAGCAGCGGGTCTTCACCGTAGGTCTCCTCCACCCGTCCCCAGCGCACATCGCGCGCCAGGTTCAACACCGGCGACAACACCTGATGAATGCCGCGGGTCGCGGTCTCCGCGGCGATCGCTGCCGCCACGTGGCCGACGAGGCCGGAGTCCCAAGTCGCCGCGAGCGCGATCGCCTGCGGGAACACCGTGGCGCCGCGGCGTACCAATCCGTGAACCGCTTCGTCGAACGGCACGATCGGGATGCCGAGGCGCGTACGCTCGACGAAGAACCGCTGAATCGAGTCGATGTGCCGCGCATCGGCGCGGGCGATATCGGCGGGCACGCCGCGGAGCGGCACCGCGGGGATCTGGAGACCGAAGGCTCCGTGGGAGTAATCGTGTGTCGAATCGCCCAGATCGCCCGGCGACATGTAGAGCTGCCAGAACTTCTCTTCCAGCGTCATCCGACCGAGGAGATCGCGCACCCGGTCCGCGACGGGGAGCCGCGCATCGTGATATGGCGCACCGGCCTGGCCACTGGCGAGTGGCGCGACGCCCAGAGCGAGGGCAAGAGACACGGTGACCGAGCGGAAGTGCATAAGTTCGAGCGCGAGGTAAGTTTGACCCGGCCGCGCCGCGGGTAAAGGGTGGTACTCACCTGCACGGGAGGAGTCTATGCAAGGCACGAACCTGCTTTACTTCCTGCTGATCGGACTGGCGGCGGGATGGCTGGCGGGCAAGGTGATGAAGGGGTCCGGCTACGGCTTGATCGGCGACCTCATAATCGGTGTCGTGGGTGCCTTCCTCGGCGGGTGGATCTTTGGGTTGTTGCACATTGCAGCGGGCGGGCTCCTCGGGCTGCTCGTCACGGCATTCGTCGGAGCCGTAGTCCTCGTCTGGCTATTGCGACTGATCAAGCGGGCGTAAAGCACGCAAAGTCGCGACGCCGGGAGTGCGAACGCTCCCACTCCCGGCGTCCGCACAGACTCCTAGAAGGGCTTCAGCACCGCCAGCAGAACGATCCCGACCAGCCCCGCCACCTGCACCGTGTGAAAGATCTCGAGCCGCTTGAGTGGTGCCGCCACCGCGTCACCCGAGCCCCCTGATTCGAGGGCGCCGAGCAGCTGCATTGCGGCCGGCCGCGCCACGAACGGCCCGTTGATCACGAGCAGGACGAACAGCGCCAGCTTGGCGTACAGCCACCCCGTCCCCCAAAAGGTCCAGCCCTCCACGCCCAGGAGCCCGATCCCCGACAGGAGCATCAGCCCGGCGCCGATCTGGGCCACGATCGAGAAGCGCAGCATCGCGCTCAGCAGCACGGCGGCCTGCGCCGGTGTGTTCGCGATCTTCGCTCGCATCGCGCCGTGCAGGACCTTGGCGCCGAGCGAGCCGCCGGCGAGGAACGCGAAACACAGCAAATGGATGGCCAGAGCCAGTCGCATGACTTGTCCTGGGTCAGGGGATCGCGCTGCCAAGGTTGGCCAGCGCAAAGGCGTACTCGTCGGCGATCTCGGCGATGACGCGGTCGGTCGGGCGATAGCCGTGGCTCCCGGCCGTCTCGACGCGGATCAGGACCGGATGCGCGCACCCTTGAGCTGCCTGCAGTGTCGCCGTGAACTTGAACGAATGGCTCGGCACCACGCGGTCGTCATGGTCCGCCGTCGTGACGAGCGTCGCGGGATAGCAGGTGCCGGATTTGATGTTGTGCAGCGGTGAATAGGAAAGCAGGTAGCCGACCGCGCTCGAGTCCGCCGATGAGCCGTACTCCACCGCCCAGAACTGGCCGCCGGTGAACTTCTGGTAGCGCATCATGTCCATCACGCCCACGGCGGGGAGCGCGACGCCGAACAGGTCCGGGCGCTGCGTCATCACCGCCCCGATGAGCAGCCCGCCGTTGGACCCGCCCTGGATCGCGAGCGTCTTCGGCGTCGCGTAGCCCTCCTTCTGGAGGAATTCGGCCGCGGCAATGAAATCATCGAACACGTTTTGTTTCTTCTCGCGCCAGCCCGCGTGGTGCCACGCTTCGCCGTACTCGCCACCGCCGCGCAAGTTCGCCAGCGCGTAGACACCCCCCATTTCCACCCAGGCCACGACGGCGGGAGAGAAGAACGGCGTCAGGCTGATGTCGAATCCGCCGTAGGCGTACAGCAGCGTGGGGTGACTGCCGTCGCGGGCCAGACCCTTCTTCGCCGTGATGAAGATCGGGATGCGCGTTCCGTCTTTGGATTGATAGAAAGTGGCGCGGGTTTCATAGAGGCTGGGATCGAACGACGGCTTGGGGGCCTGGAATGGCTCGAGGCGCTTGGTGGTGAAATCGTAGCGATAGATGGTGGACGGCCGCAGATAGGAAGCGAAGGAGAAGAAAAAGTCGGTGCCGTCGTTGCGCCCCGACAGCCCGGCGGCGGTGCCGACATCGGGCAACGCGACGGTGCCCTGCGGCGCGCCCGTCAAACTGTACAGCTTCATCTTGGTCTGCACGTCGGCGAGGTAGGTCACGATCAGATGCGGCCCGACGAGCAGCTCCTCGCTCATGACGTCGGGCCCCTCCGGAACGACGGTGACCCAGTGCGTGCGGTCACTGTCCCCCACCGTCGCGGAGACGATGCGTCCCTTCGGCGCCTTCCAGTTGGTGTACAGGTACATGCGCCGTCCCACGACGCCGAGCGGCGAATTATCGGCGTCCTCCGCGAGCGTGACGGCCGTGAACCGTGCGCCGACGTCTGGCCGGCGCGGATCCTTCAGGTCGGCGACCCAGAGCCGGTTATTGGACGTCCCGCTACTCGACGAGATGAAGACCCAACGCCCGTCATCCGTCACACCACCGCCGACGCCCGCCGTCGAGTCGTCGGGTCGCTCGAAGATCAACCGCTCCGGTTTCGCACCGAGAGCGTGATACCAGAATTGGTGGTGGGTGTTGGCATCCTGCAGGTTGGCGGCTTCGGCGGAACCCCGGAAGCGCGAATAGAAGAAGCCCTTGCTGTCTCGGGTCCAGGAGATACCGGTGAACTTCACGTGCGACACGACGTCGGGGAGGTCTCGGCCCGCGGCGAGGTCGCGCAGGTGGATGTCCTGCAGGTCCGACCCGCCCACGGCGGTCGTGTAGGCGAGGAGCTTGCCGTCCGGAGACACCGACCACTGCGCCACCGCGATCGACCCATCGGGGAACAACGTGTTGGGGTCCAGAACGGCGACCGGCGCCGCGCGCAGCGTCGTTGTCCGGTACAGGACCGACTGCTTCTGGAGACCGGTGTTCTTGCGGAACCAGATCTGGCCCGCCTCGCGCACGGGAATCGCGACGCGGGGGTAATTCCATAATGCCGTCAGCCGGTCCCTGATCGAATCGCGCCGCGCGATGGCCGCCAGGTACCCGAACGTCAGGGTATTCTCGGCTTCGACCCAGGCCTTGGTTGCTGGAGCGTCGAGATCTTCGAACGCGCGGTAGGGGTCAGGAACGACGTGGCCGAAGAGGGTGTCGACCACCGTGCCTTTGGTGGCTGGCGGATACTGCAGCGGCTGTTGGGCCGCGCCCGGGATCGGACCGAGGGCGAGGGCCAGGCCGAGCACTGTCACACGAGCGCGCATCGAGGGGTCTCCTTGGGAAGTGCCAACTATACCGGTCGATACTCACCCCACAAGCCCCGAAACACATCGCTGATCTCTCCCACACTCGCCCGCGCGCGCACTGCGTCGATGATCGCGGGCATGAGCGCTGCTCCCGCCGACCGCGCCGCCTCGCGCAGCGTCCCGAGAGTACGCTGCACCTCGCCTCCGTTGCGTTGCGCGCGCGCCGCAGCGAGCCGGCGCCGCTGCGCCGCGGCAAGCTCCGAATAGTCGGGCGCCGCCACGGTCGGCGTGGGCGCGTCGTCGACGAACTGGTTGACCCCGACGACGACGTCCGTCCCATCCTCGATCCGCCGTTGCTGCTCGTACGCACTCTTCGCAATCGCGTCCTGGAAGTAGTGCTGTTCAATGGCGCGGGCGGCCCCACCCAGCTGCTCGACTTCGTCTACCAGGGCGCGCGCCGTCCGTTCGATCTCGTCGGTCAACGACTCGAGATACCAGCTCCCCCCCAGGGGATCCACCACCTCGGGGACGGCGGTTTCGTGGGCCAGCACCTGCTGCGTCCGCAGCGCCAGCGTCGCGGAGCGCTGGGTCGGCAGCGCCAGCGCCTCATCGTAGGAGTTGGTGTGCAACGACTGCGTGCCCCCGAGCACGGCGGCGAGGGCCTGCATGGCGACGCGGACGACGTTGTTCACCGGCTGCTGCGCCGTGAGCGTCGCCCCGCCGGTTTGGGTGTGAAACCGCAGCCGCGCCGCTTCGTCGTCCGCCTGGAACCGCTCGCGCATGAGCCGCGCCCACAGCCGCCGGGCCGCGCGGAATTTCGCGATCTCCTCGAACAGATTCGTGTACCCCGCGAAGAAAAACGAGAGCAGCGGCGCGAAGCGATTCACGTCGAGCCCCGCTGCCGTAGCGCGGCGCACGTACTCGAGGCCGTCGGCGAAGGTGAAGGCGACTTCCTGCACCGCCGTCGCCCCCGCCTCGCGGATGTGGTAACCCGAAATCGAGATCGGGTTGAACTTCATCTTACCATCACTCACGAAGCGGAAGACATCCACCACGAGCCGCAGCGAGGGCTCCGGCGGATAGATATACGTCCCGCGGGCGATGAACTCCTTGAGAATGTCGTTTTGCAGCGTGCCGCGCAGCGCCGTGCGGTCGACGCCCTGCTCTTCTCCCACCACGACGTACATGGCGAGCAGGATCGCCGCGGTGGCGTTGATCGTCATCGACGTCGACACCCGGTCGAGCGGGATGCCGTGAAACAACCGCTCGAAATCGTCCACGGTGTCGATCGCCACCCCGGCGCGTCCCACCTCTCCTGCGGCGGCCGCGTGATCGGAGTCGTAGCCCATCTGCGTGGGAAGATCGAACGCGACGGAGAGACCCGACTGACCCGCCTCGAGCAGGTGGCGGAACCGCGCGTTGGTCTCCTCGGCAGTGCCGAAGCCGGCGTACTGCCGCATCGTCCACAGCCGGCCGCGGTACATCGTGGGGTGGACGCCGCGCGTGAAGGGAAACGCTCCCGGGGGCCCGAGCGCGGCGCCGGCCTCGCCCGGCCAATCCGCCGGCCCGTAGACCGGCCGGCGCTCACTCACGCCGGCA
>DASTHG010000480.1:0-4413 GCA_035718325.1 Gemmatimonadales bacterium
GACTTCGGCACGCCGGAGCGGTTCCTGCTCTTTTACTCCCGTCGCGTCGGGCTCGACTCGACCGGAGCGCCCGTCCCGATACTCGCTGGGGCCAGAGTCTACGGACGGCTGGGAGCCTGGAAGATCGGCGTGCTCGACGCCGAGACGGGGCACGGCGACGCGGCGAACGACGCTGTGCTGCGGGTGCAGCACGATCTCTTCGACCGCTCCTTCATCGGAGCCGTCGCGACGCTGCACACGCCGACGAGCGGCGGCGGGCCCGACCGTGCCGGCGGACTGGACATCGACCTCCCGTTGCTCGTGCACGGGGCCAACGTCGAACCGAAGTTCTACATTGCGGCGAGCAGGACTCCCGGAGTTCCCGGGACGCCCACGGCGTGGCGCTTGTCCACCGACAATCCCAACGACCTGTTCGACAACTTCGTGTCGCTGTACCGCATCGACGCCGGCTTCAACCCGGCGCTCGGCTTCGTGCGCCGTACCGGCATCTGGGAGACGACGGGGCACGTCGATTTTCAGCCCCGTCCCGGGATCCTCGGCATCCGCCAGCTCGACTTCACGTTCCCGATTCCCAGCTGGGATATCATCGCGAATGAGTCCGGGACGCCGCTGCGGGCCGGCGACTGGCAGAATGCTTGGTTCGAGTGGCGCGTGCTGGGAGGCGACCGTCAGAACGGCGACCATTTCGAAGTCAATCTGCAGCGCTTGCTGGACGCCCCCACCGACACCTTCACCCTCTTCCCCCGAGTCGTCATCCAACCGGGACGCTATTGGTGGTCCCGCACCGAGCTGCAGTACGAAATGAGCCAGGGGCGGCCAGTAAGCTTCGGCGCGTTCGTCAATTGGGGACGATTCTACGGCGGGCACAGCACCGACCTCGAACTCACGGCTGCGTGGCGCGGCGGTGGGCATTTCATACTCGGCAGCGACCTCACCCGCACCACCGCCCGGCTCCCCGCCGGGCGCTTCACCGCCGTCTTGTCCGCGAACCGCATCGAGTACGACTTC
Source organism: Gemmatimonadales bacterium (assembly GCA_035718325.1). GTDB lineage: Bacteria > Gemmatimonadota > Gemmatimonadetes > Gemmatimonadales > GWC2-71-9 > DASTHG01. Next base: position 1,009 of record DASTHG010000480.1, read on the forward strand.
AACACCCGCACCAGCCTGCTCGCGTTCGTGCAGTACGACAATGAAAGCGAGCGCGTCGACTTCAACGTCCGCTTCCACTGGATCCCGGTGATCGGGGACGACTGCTACGTCGTGTGGAACTCGGGGTACACGACGGACCCCCAGGCGCCATTTCGGTTTCCCAGCTCCCGGGCCCTCGCTCGTCCACTGAACGGGGCGTTCGTCGTCAAGTTCGTCCACCGCCTGACGCCGTGATTGCGCCGGACATTCGCCGGCTGTTCCTCACGCGCACGGTGCGGCTGTTCGCGTACGGTGCGCTGTCCGTCATCCTCGTCGTCTATCTCACCACCACGGGCCTCAGCGCCGCTCAGGTCGGCACGCTGCTCACACTGACCCTCGCCGGCGATACGGCCGTGTCGCTCGTGCTGACGACACGCGCCGACCGGCTGGGACGGCGGCGCATGCTCGTCGTCGGAGCGATCCTGATGACGGCCGCTGGAATCGCGTTCGCCGCGACGCGAAACTTTTTGCTGCTCACGATCGCGGGGACGATCGGCGTGATCAGCCCGAGCGGCAATGAAGTCGGACCGTTTCTGCCGGTCGAGCAGGCCGCCCTGTCGCAAGTGGTGCCCGCCGCCCGCCGCACCGGTGTGTTCGCGTGGTACCAGCTTGCGGGCGCGTTCGCCACCGCGCTGGGCTCGCTCACCGGTGGATTCCTGTCTCACGCGCTGCACAGTTATCGCGTCGTGATCCTGGCCTACGCGGCGCTCGGGCTCGTCCTCGCGGGTCTGTTCGGTCGTCTGTCATCGGTCGTCGAAGTTCCTGCGGCGGCACAGGGGCCGGCGACGGCGGGGCTCGGTCATTCGCGCGGCATCGTGTTCAAACTCTCGGCGCTGTTCGGCCTCGATGCGTTCGCCGGCGGGTTCGTCGTCCAGAGCTTCGCCGCGTACTGGTTCTACCTCCGCTTCGGCGTCAACCCGGCCACGCTGGGGACGATCTTTTTCGGGGCCAACGTGTTCGCCGGCATCTCGGCGCTGCTCGCCTCACGGCTCGCTGCCCGCTTCGGGCTGGTGCGCACGATGGTGTTCACCCACCTGCCGTCCAACGTGCTCCTGATGCTCGTGCCGCTGATGCCGACCCTGCCGCTCGCGGTGCTCGTGCTGCTCCTGCGTTTCAGCATCAGCCAGATGGACGTGCCGACGCGGCAGTCCTACGTGATGGCCGTCGTGCGCCCCGAGGAACGGTCGGCTGCCGCCGGGATCACCGGTGTGGCGCGAACGACGGGAGCCGCCCTGGCACCCGTTTTCGCCGGGTGGATGTTGGCACGGCAGGCCTGGATGAGCGCCCCGTTTTTCTTCGCGGGGGCACTGAAGATCGTGTACGACGTGCTGCTCTATCGGGCGTTCGTCGGCGTGGGACCGACGGAGGACGGGTAGCCACGGCTCCTGCCCATCTGTTGCCAAGTCGCAACAGGGCGGACATACTCACTTTGCCAGGCGATCGTACCGTCCACGCAACACTCTGGCACAGAAGGTGCCGATCCGTTGTTCGTGCCCAGACAGCCAACCGTCAGGAAAACTCCGATGCTCCGATTGGTACGCCCGCTCGCCTGCGCCGGAGCGTTGCTGCTTGCCGCCTTCATCTCCACCTGCAGCGGGGAGCACGGCACCAATCCGCACGGTCCCGCCACGTCGCTGACGTTCACCACCGGACCGGCGAGCGTCGTCGCGGGTGCGCAGATTGCGACGCTCACCGTCACGGCGCTCGACGCCAACGGTCACACCGCAACCGACTTCGCGAGCGCGATCACGGTATCGATCGTCGGCGGCACGGGGGCGCCGGGCGCGACGCTCTCCGGAACGACGACGGTCAACGCATCGCTCGGGGTCGCCAGCTTCAGCTCGCTGAGCATCGACAAGAGCGGCTCGGGGTTCTCGCTTCAGGCGACGGCGTCGGGGCTCACGGCGGCGACAAGCCCGGCCTTCAGCATCGCGCCCGGTGTCGTGACGCAGCTCGTCTTCACGACCGGGCCCACGGTGGCCAAGGCCGCCGTGGCGATCGCACCCGCCGTGAAAGTCACGGCGCAAGACGCGTTGGGGAATACCGTCACGAGCTTTACCGGCACCGTGACGGTCGCGATCACCCCCGGGACGGGGGCGGCCGGCGCCACGCTGTCGGGGACGACGGCGGCGGCGGCGGCCGCGGGTGTGGCCACGTTCGGCGATTTGACGATCGACAAGGTCGGCGCGACGAGCACCGGGACGGGTTACACGCTGTCGGCGACGGCGCCGAGTCTGATCGCGGCGACCAGCGATCCGTTCGACATCACGAGCGGCACCGCGACGCACCTGCAGTTCACTTCCCAGCCCACCGCCACCGCGGCCGGCGGCGGCTTCGCGCCCCTCGTCGAGGTCAGCGCGCTCGATGCCGTCGGCAACGTGGTGACGACCTTTGCGAGCAATGTGGCGCTCGCGATCGGGACGAACGGCGGGGGGGCGACGCTTTCGGGGACGAAGACCGTCGCCGCCAACAAGGGCGTGGCGACGTTCCCGGGGATCTACCTGGACAAGCTCGGCACCGGCTACACCCTGCTGGCGAGCGCGTCGGGGGTCACCACAGCGACCAGCGCCGCCTTCACCGTGACGGCGGGCCCGGCGGCGCGGCTCGTGTTCACGACGCAGCCCGTGACGACGACCGATGCAGCGCCGATTACGCCGGCGGTGCACGTGACTGCGCGCGACGCCTTCGGCAATCCCGCCGACGGATTCGCCGGGAACGTGACGATGACGATCGCCCAGAACCCCTCGGCCGGCGTGTTGTCGGGCACGACGACGCTCGCCGCCACGCAGGGGGTCGTCTCCTTCGGCGATCTCGCCATCGACAAGATCGGCGTGGCATACCGGCTCGCCGCCAGCGCCGCCGGCGTGGCGGCCGATACCAGCGCGGCGTTCGACATCGTCGCGTCCACCGCTGCCAAGCTGGTTTGTACCGTCCAGCCGACCAACACGACGGCCGGCAGCCCCATCACCCCGGCGATTCAGGTGAGCGCGCGCGACGCCTCGAATCAGACGGTCGCGAGTTTCACCAGCAGCGTGACGCTGGCCATCGGCACCAATCCCGGCGGCGGCGCACTCAGCGGAACGACGACAGTCAGCGCGGCGGCGGGCGTCGCCACGTTCTCCGGGTTGAGCATCGACAGGAGCGGCAGCGGCTATACGCTGACCGCGACGGCCACCGGGCTGCAGTCGGCCTCGTGCGGGCCCTTCTCCATCAGCGGCGGCACGGCATCGCAGCTGGTCTTCGGCGTGCAGCCGAGCAACGTCGCGGCCGCAACCGCGATCACGCCGCAGGTGGAAGTCACGGCGCACGACGCGCTCGGCAACGTCGCCACGGGCTTCACGGGCACGGTGGCGATCGCCATCGCCA
>DASTHG010000481.1:0-7969 GCA_035718325.1 Gemmatimonadales bacterium
GCCTCGGGATCGCGAAACGCGAGCAGCGACAGCGCATACGGCAGCCGGATCCCGAACCGCGTCTGCCGCGTCTCGGCATCGGGCCAGCCGCCGAGCGTGATCGGGGCGCCGCTTCGCGTCTCGAACAACGCCTCCATCGCGGCGAGCTTGGCGGGCTGATGCCGCGCGACGGTCGTCGCGGCGTAGTCCCCGGAGATCGGCTGCAGGGCGGCGGCGGGCGCTCCCACGAGGAGCGCGATCGTCAACGCATGGCGATGAAACGGCGCACGGCGCCCGCGCAGGATGAGGAACGCGTGGATCCCGGCCACCGCGAATCCCGTCGCCGCGTACGCCGCGAGCGTCATGTGCAGCACCTGCGCCGGCGCCGCCGGGTTCAGCATCGCGGCGATGGGATGGACATTCACCGGCGCCCCGTTCACCAGCTCGAATCCCGCTGGGGAGTTCATCCAGGCATTCGCCGTCACGACGAACACGCCGGAGAGCGCCCCGCTCACGGCGACCATCACCCCCGCGAAGCGGTGGGCCCGCGCCGACACGCGCTCCCACCCGTAGAGGTAGACGCCCAGGAAAATGGCCTCGGTGAAGAACGCGAACCCCTCGAGCGAAAACGGCATGCCGATGATCGCGCCGGCGAACCGCATGAACGTGGGCCACAAGAGACCCAGCTCGAAGGAGAGCACCGTGCCCGAAACGGCGCCGACGGCGAACAGGATCGCCGTGCCGCGGGCCCAGCGTTTGGCGAGATCGAGATAGATCGGATCGCCACTCTTCCACCAGCGACGTTCGGCGAGCACCATCATCACCGGCATCGCGATCCCCACCACCGCGAAGATGATGTGGAAGGCGAGCGACATCCCCATCTGGAACCGCGCGGCGAGGAGGTCGGACACGCGTGTCTTCCCTACCCCCCGAGCTGTGCCAGGCGATCCTTGAGCCGCTGGAACATGGGGAATTGCGCCACGAGACGGCGCAGCACGGCCTTCGCCGAGTCGGCCTGACCGAGCGCGACGTAGCTGTCGGCCGTCAACATCCCGACCCGCACGGTGAGGCGTGGGTTGTCGGGTGCCGGGTGGAGCGCGCCGAGCGCGGCGAGTGCGCCCTTCGCATCCTGGCGGTCGCGCAGCTGCGACTCGATGTGCAGCAACTGGACCGCTGTGTCGTTGGGCGCGCGGCGCGCCAACTCGTCGATCAAAGCCGCGGCGTCGGCGGATTGGTGCCGCGCGCGATCGACCATCGCCTGCTCATAGATCCCTGCGGTGAAGAGGTGGCCGATGTCGCTCGTGTCTCCGGTGCGCAAGCCCGGGCCGCCGGCGAACGTGTACACCAGCCTTCCACCGCGGTCCGCCGTCTCGTAGACGGCGTAGCAGCCGAACAGCCCCACCAGGCCCGAGAGCACGAGCGCCCAGCGGGTCCAGGCCGGACGGCGCCGGGTGAGCACCAGGGCGACGATCTCGAGCCCGGCGACGATGAGAAACACGGTGCGCGTCGTGTGACCCCAGTCTTCATGGTCGCGCACGGCCTGGCCAACGCCCGGGATGCGCTCCACGACGTCGTGCGCGTCGGTCCCCGACGACACCGCGAGGACCGCCGCCACGGTGCCGAGGAGCAGCAGCGTCGTGGCGGCGGGGCCCGCGAACGGGACCTTCCCTGTCAACGCGATCCAGCGCAGCGCCACGCCGACGAGCAGCAGCCCGACGACGAAGTGGACGATCTGGGGATGGAGGGACCCAAGGTTTGGCATGGGACGAAGATAGCACTACAATTCCGTGGTCGACCATGCAAAGACTCTTTCGTTGGACTGCGCTCATCACGGCCGGGTGCGTCCTTCCAGCGACGCACGCGATGGCCCAGGGTGCGTCCGTCGACAGCACGGTGCGTCGCATCACCCTCGACAACGGCCTGCAGGTGATCGTGGCCGAGAACCACTCCGTCCCCATCGTCACCGTCCTGATCGCGGTCCGCAACGGCGCGATGACCCAGGATTCCGGGGCTGAAGGCATGGCGCACCTGTACGAGCACCTGCTGTTCCGATCCTATAAGGGTGACCCGGATGCGTTTGCCCTCGAGGCCTCCGATCTCGATGCCGATTGGAACGGCACGACCGCGGAGGAGGTGGTCACGTACTACCTGGCCCCGCCCTCCAAGAATGCGCTCAAGGCCATCGCGCTGCTCGCGCGACTGGTCCAGCGCCCGCGCTTCAGCGCGCGCGACCTGAAGGACGAGCGCCCCGTCGTGCTCAACGAGCTGCAACGCGACGAGGCCGACCCCGAGCAAGCACTCGAGCGCCAGGCGTTGCGGATGCTGTGGGGAGCTTCGTGGAGCCGGAAGGACGTCGGCGGCGACAGCGCCTCGCTGTTGCACATCGACATCCCGCGGCTGCAGCAGGCGTACGGCGAGTATTACGTGCCGAACAACGCCGCGCTGGTCGTCAGCGGCGATGTCTCCACCTCCGACGTGTTCGCTGCCGCCAAGGAGCAGTTCGGCCCATGGACCAGGGCCCCCGACCCCTTCGCCCAGCGGCCCGTCCCGGCCGTGGCACCACTGACCGCCAGCCGCGCGCTCCTGATGGCAAAGCCGGTTACGCACGCCTTGATTCTCGTGAAATACCGTGGTCCCAGCGCAGGACAGGACACGATCTCTCCGTACGCGTTGGACCTGCTCTGCGACGTGCTCAACGAGCATGGTTCGGCGTTCCAGCGGCACCTCGCGGGGAGCGGCATGTTTCAATCGGTGCAGTGCGGCTACGAAACCCTCGCGCACGTGGGCCCGATCACCTTCCGGGGCGAAACCACACCCGAGCGCGCCCCACAGGCGCTGACGGCGCTGCTCACCGAGCTCGACGGACTGGCCTCCATGGATGGGGTGACCGAAGAGGATCTCGCGATCGCGAAGAAGCGACAGCGTGTGAGCAGCGAGCTGGAGGGTGAATCGAGCTATGCCCTCGCTCCCGTCCTCGCCGAGTCCTGGTCGATCGGCGGTGCGGAGTCCTACGGGTTGTACGAGCGGCGCGTCGCGGCCCAGCGCCTCATCGACGTGAAAGACGTCGCGACGCTGTTCGTTTCGTCACAACCGCGGATCATTGCGGTGCTGGCGCCGCCGGAGATCATCCCGAATCTGCAGGTCGCGCTCCGCCCAGCGGCGGGGTCGATCGAGCGCGCGCCATGAGCGGCGCCGCTGCGCTGCTCGCAGGTCTGTTCACCGCGGTTGCCGGCCCGCCCCATGGCCGCCACGTCGCGCCGTCGCCGCTCGACACCGACTCGCTCACCACGGCCCGGGAAGTGGCGGGGGTCCGCATCATCCAGCGCATCAACCGCCGCAACGACCTCGTCGCGGTGCGGTTGTACCTCCTGGGCGGCACGCGCCAGCTCTCCGACCGCACCGCTGGGATCGAAGCGTTGCTGCTCCACGCCGCGGCGTTCGGCACCGATCACTACCCGGATGGCCAGTCGCAGCGGGCTCTGGCGCGCACCGGAGCATTCGAGGTCCTGGAGCCGGACGCTGATTGGACCGTGACGGGCTTCATCGCGCTGCGCCAGGATTTCGACTCGGCGTGGACCGTGTTTGCCGATCGGTTGACGAACCCGACCCTCGGCGCCGACGCGGTGCGTCAGGCGCGTGACCAGATGTTGACGACCGTGCGGCGCCGCTACTCCGATCCCGACGAGCGCATCCAGGTCATCGCCAACCAGGGAGCGTTCACCGGGCACCCGTACGCGCTCGACCCCGAAGGCACGGAGCAGTCGCTTGGCGCGATCACCAACCGGGATCTGATCGATTACGTCCATACGCAGGTCGTGACATCGCGTATGCTGCTCGTGGTCGTCGGCAACGTCGACACCGCCCGGGTCAGCAATCTCGTCACGCGGACGATCGGCACGTTGCCGCACGGCAGCTACAAGTGGACGCTGCCGCCGCCGCTGCCACATCAGGACCGCAGCCATTGGCTGATCGAGACCCGCGAGCTTCCGACGAACTACATCCTCGGGTACTTCACCGGGCCGCCGGTGTCGAATCCGGACTACGCGCCGTTCCGGGTCGCCACGGAGCTGCTCTCGAGCCAGCTGTTCGAGCATATTCGCGTACAGAAGAGCCTCTCCTACGAGGCCTCGGCTCCCTTCCTCGAGCGCGCCGTGGGCGTCGGCGGGTTATACGCCAGCACGCCGAAACCCGAGGAAGTGCTGCCGATCATGTACGATCAGATCCGCTGGTTGCTGCAGGAACCGCTCGATGGATTCCTGCTGCACCGCTTCATCAATTCATTCCGGCGGCAATACCTGGAGCGCAACGGCAGCGACGCCGATCAGGCGGACCTGCTCGCCCGGGCCGACTTGTATCTGGGGGACTACCAGAAGACCGACCGCTTCCTGCAGCAGCTCTACCGCGTCGGCCCCGAAGACGTCCAGCGTGTGGCCGACCGCTACATGCGCATCATCCAATGGGCGTACATCGGCAACACGACCCGCATGGAAGGCCACTGGTAGCCGCGTGGCCACACTGCGCAGTCTCCTCGACGACAACCGCGTCCATCTGTTCGATGGCGCGATGGGGACGATGCTGTACGCCAAGGGATTCTTCCTCAACGTCTGCTACGACGAGCTGGTGCTGAAACAGCCGCGCCTCGTGCAGGACGTGCACGAGGAGTACGTCCGCGCCGGCGCCGAGATCCTCGAGACCAACACCTTCGGCGCGAATCCCGTGAAACTCGCGACCTATGGTCTGGTGGAGCAGACCGACCAGATCAACCGCGTCGCCGCCGAGCTGGCGCGCCGTGCGGCGGGCGACCGCGCCAGCGTCATCGGGGCGATCGGGCCGCTGGGGCTGCGCCTCGAGCCGTTCGGGCCGACGTCGGCCGCCGAGGCCCAGGGGCACTTCCGGGCCCAGGTCGACGGCTTGCTCGCGGGCGGGGTCGACGGTTTCGTGCTCGAGACGTTCAGCGACACGAGCGAAATCCACGCGGCGCTGTGCGCGGTGCGAGACGCCTGCGATCTCCCGGTCGTCGCGCAGATGACGATCGGCACCGACGGGCTGACTGCCTACGGCACCGCGCCGGAGGATTTCGCCGCGACCCTGGCGGCGTGGGGCGCGGACGTCATCGGCGTGAATTGCTCCGTGGGGCCGGCGGGGATCCTCGAGGCGGTCGAGCGGATGGCGAAGGCGACCGACCGTCCCCTGTCGGCGCAGCCCAACGCCGGACTCCCTCGGGACGTGGGCGACCGCAAGATCTACCTTGCGAGTCCCGAGTACGTTGCGAGTTACGCGCGGCGGCTCGTCGAGGCCGGGGCGCGCTTCGTCGGCGGGTGCTGCGGTACGACACCGGAGCACATCAAGAAGATGCGCGATTACCTCGCGAGCGTGGCGCCGCGGCGCGCCTCCATCGTGGTGTCGCGCAGCGAGATCCAGGCGCCTGCGGGCGTGACCCCCGTCCCGCTGGCCGAGCGCAGCCGCTGGGGCAGAAAGATCGCCGCCGGGGAATTCGTGACGTCGGTCGAGATTGTCCCCCCCAAAGGGGTCGACCCGGCGCCGATGCTGGCGCAGTGCCGCGCGCTGCAGGCAGCCGGCATCGACGCGGTCAATGTCCCCGACGGGCCGCGCGCGCAAAGCCGCATGGGGGTACTGCCGAGCGCGCTGTTGATCGAGCGGGAGACGGGGATCGAGACGGTGATTCACTACTGCTGTCGCGACCGCAATCTGCTGGGCATGCTGTCCGACATCTTGGGCGCTGCCGCCGGAGGGCTGCGCAACATTCTCGTGATCACCGGCGATCCGCCGAAGATGGGGCCCTACCCCGATTCGACGGCGGTCTTCGACATCGATTCGATCGGGCTCACCAATCTCGTGTACCGGCTCAATCACGGGCTCGACCCGGGGAACAACCCGATCGGCGGGGCGACGCGGTGGGTGATCGGCGTCGGGGTCAATCCGGCGGCGGTGGACGTCGACCGTGAGCTGTCCCGCTTCCACTGGAAGGTGGACGCCGGCGCGGAATTCGCCGTGACGCAGCCGGTATTCGATGCGCGACAGCTGGAAGCGTTCCTCGAGCGCGTCGCATCGTACCGCATCCCGGTGGTGGCCGGGATCTGGCCGCTCCTCTCCCTGCGCAACGCCGAATTCCTGGCGAACGAGGTGCCGGGCGTGGCGGTGCCGGAGGAGGTACTGGCGCGGATGCGGGCGGCCCAGGAGAAGGGCAAGGAAGCGGCGCTCGCCGAGGGGGTGCAGATCGCGCGCGAGATGCTGGCGCGCGTGCGGGGGCTCGTGCAGGGAGTGCAGGTCAGCGCGCCGTTCGGGCGCGTCGAGGTGGCGCTCGACGTGCTGCGGTAACGGTGATTGGTGGCCAGTGGCCAGTGGTTGGCATTCACCAGCCACTGACCACTGGCCACACGCCACTGCCGTTAGAAGCTCAGCTCGAACCCCACCCGCGCCTGGCGCGGCAGGCCGTACAGCGTCTGCGGCCCGCGGAACCGCTGGTAGAACGCGTTCAGCGCGTTGGTCTGCTCGTCCAGCGAGTACATGCCGTCGCCGTTGCCGAAGCGGGCTTCCACTTGCCGCAACACGACGCAGTCTACCGGGCCGGCGGTCGAGCCCGTCCACGTCGCGCACCCCGGCACCAGGTCGATCGCGCCATTCGACAACAGATGGCCGTTCGCCTGGGCTTCGATGCGCAGCCCGGAGAACTCCGGGCTCAGAACGTTCGTCTGGAACAGCGCATTGACGACGTCCCCGGTTTCGGAATACAGCCCGACGACGTTCTTGAAATTGAACAGGTTGCGCACGTCCGCGAACGCCGTCACGTCCGCGCGGCCGACCCGGAATCCCTTGTTGACCCGCAGGTCGACGAGCTTCGTCCACGGCATCGTCGACGAATTGATCGGCTCGGCGGAATTCGCGACCAGGCCGAACGCCGACCGCGGAGCCGTGACCCCCGTGCCGGAATTGAGCACCCGGGTGTAGGGCAGCCCGCTCACCGCATGGAAGGTGGTGAAGAGGCCGAAGTTCTCGAAAATCGCGCCCAGCGTCGTGCCCTTGTGCCACCCCGCCGGAACGCTGAGTGTCAACGCGCCGACGAAGTTGTGCGCCCGGTTGTCGTCAGTCGGAAGCGGCTGCTCCGGCGGCGGCACCTGATCACCCGTGACCTGGCTGATCTGCCGCGCCCCCGTCCGCAGGTACGAGAACGGATCCGACCCCGTGCTGCGAGCCACCTGGAACGTGTAGCTGCCGGCAAAGTCGAGCCAGCTGCCGACGCGCTTGTCCAGCTTCACATCGATGCCGCGCGCGTACCCGAAGTCGGCGGTCGTCAGCACGTTCACGTTCACCGTCGAGCCCGGGTTGGCGGGATCATCGTACGGCTTGATCCGGTATGCCAGATCCGAGACGAAATTCTTGTTGTAGGCCGACACGTCCAGCACCAGGTCCGGGCTGAACGCGTGCCGCGCCCCGAACTCGAACTGGATCGTCTTGCCGAATCCGACGTCGCGCCCGAAGGCGTCATTGGTGTTCGTGAACGACAGGTCGTTGTTCGTCCCCGACAGCATCGTGACGAAATCCGGCGTCTGCACCTGATGGGAGTACGACAGCCGGAAGTCGGTCTTCTCGTTGATCGGGAACGACACCCGCAGGCGCGGGCTCAACGTGTGATGTCCCTGCGAGGGAGTGAACACGGAGGCCAGCGACGCCTGGTACGCCGCGTCGTCCGTCGCCGCGGCCGTCTGCCACGCCGGGTTCGTGAAGATGCGTCCCGGCGTGGTGGGGAAGAGCGCCTTGGCGTTCATGTAGTCCCAGCGCGCGCCCAACTCGAGTACGACGTCCCCGAGATCGAGCCGGTCGGCGGCCCACACCGCGTCGGTCACCGGATGCGCCGTGAAGGCGCTCATGAAGATCTGCGTGAGGAAGCCGCCGGTCCAATACGCGAGGTCGGTCTGCTTCGCCTCGGCCCCGAAGTTGAACCGGTGGAAGCGGTTCGCCTGCCAGTCGA
>DASTHG010000482.1:0-2771 GCA_035718325.1 Gemmatimonadales bacterium
GACTCACGATCTCCCCTGGCTCGAACGGCGTCTGTCGCGCGCCCGGGTGCTCGTCAACGTCGCTGGGGCGACGGTCGACGATTACGAGCGCGTGCTCGACCGGCTGACCGATGCCCGGGTGATCGTCGCGTTCGAGATCAATGACGCCGTCCACTTCCCTCCCGAAACCCGCGGTCCCGGCCGCGAGCAGTACCGGATTCTGGAATTGGATCCCGAAGATTTCGGTGGCGATCAGGGTCGGTCGTCCGGCTGTGCGGGTGTCGTTTCACCCGGCCGGCGGACCGGTGTGGGACGCTTGCTCGGCGCAGCACGTTGCGACGCGCGAGCCAGTACAATTCCTTCGAGATCGGGACCGCGCGGCCCGGTGCGCGGCGGCTCGACGGCGAGCACTCGAGACCCGGCGCCAATGGAGCGCCCGCGGCTGACGCCGAGGGCGAAGGCCAGCGAGTCCTCCATCGCCTGGTAAGCGGGACTCGGGCGCCCGTAAAATGCCTGTGAGTAGGGCGACTCGGCGTACTGCGCCCGCAGCACTCGGTCGACGGAATCGAGCGCTTCGGTCCGCAGCTGGCCGGCGGCGATCAGCGCCTTGGGAGCGAACAGCGATGTGGGGTGCTTCGCCGCGAAGCGGAGAAACAATTCGGCCGCGAGCGCAGGGGCCGCGAGGCTGTCGCGCGCCATTTCCGCGTCGCGGAACGCTTTCACCTCGGTCGTATCTTCCCGTCGCACCATCTGGATCTCCGCCTGCAGCGCCCGGGCCTCCCCCACCGCCAGTCCTCCCGTCGCCAGGTCGACGAGCCGCGCCGAGACCGAATCGAGCTCTGCAACGGTGTGCGCCTGCGCGAGGTGCAGGCGTTCGATCTGCACGCGGGCGCGAGCCGACTCCACGGAGTCGGGGACGAGCGCCGCCGCGGCTGCATAGCGGGTGAGGGCGCGGTCGAACACCCGCGCGGTGCGCAGCCGATCGCCGTCGGCGAGCAGGAGTCGAGCGCGGGATGCGGCGCGCAGCTTGCCCCGCACCAGGAGCCGATCGAGGGCGGCGGCCGCCGTCACGGCTCCGCTCGACTGCGCGAGGGAGTCCAGCGCATCGCTCCAGCGCGTTTCGTCGTCATCCCGGCGCGCCACGCTGTCGACCAGCGCCACTGCGGCAGCCGGCCGGCCCGCCGCGGCCAGTGCCACGACGCGCGCCGTGGCCGCTTCGGGCTCGGTCGAGGCCGCGAAGCGCTGATCCGCCAGGATCTGATCGCCACTCCGTTGTGCCGCGAGACCGGCAATGTAGAACGCCGTGGAGCGTCGGCTCGCATCGCGCGACTCGAGCACCGGAGCGAGATAGCGCTCGGCGTCGCTCACGCGTCCCTGCTTCACACTGCACATCGCGGCCGCGAGAGACGCCCGCTCTCGCAACGCATCGTCGGTGACGATCGCAATGGCACGGTTCAAGGGCGCCAGCGCGGCGTCACAGGCGCCGCTCCGCGCCAGGCCCTCCCCCTGAAGGACGAGGGCGTCGTCCGTCCAGCGGCTGTGCGGATGATGCACAAGCACCGTCTCGGCCTTGGCCGCCGCGCGACCCCAGTTGAGGCGCGCTTCCGCCACCATCCCCCGTGCTTCGTATTTGCGCGCGTCACTCGCCAGCCGATTGGCGCTCCACAGGCCGTTGTAGTAGGCGCAGCCGGCGAGCATGAGGACCGCCGCGAGCAGCCACGGTCTCATGGCGACCCGCCGATCGCGACCTTGCGCTCGAACTCGAGGAGATAGTTGACGATGCCGTCGGCGATGGCGCCGGCGATCTTGCGCTGCCCCGCGACGGAGGCAAGGAACGCCCCGTCGGCCTTGTTGGTGGAGAACCCGGTCTCGACGAGAATCGCCGGCCGGCGCGCGCTGTTGAGCACATAGAAGCCGGCCTGCTGGACACCGCGATCGTCACCGGGGTGGATCCCGGCGACCCGCTGCTGCACCAGCTCGGCAAGCCGGGCCGACTCGCGCAGGTACTCGTTCTGCTGCAGGTCTTTGAGGATCGTGGCCAACCCTCCCTCGACTGCCTGGGCGTCGGGCGACTCGAAGCGGATCGCGTCGTTTTCCATCTGGGCCACGCGCCGCTGGTCTTCGGTCTTCGCATCGGAGAGGAAATACGTCTCGACGCCGTTCGCGATAGCGCTGCGTTTGCCGTCGGGCATGGAGTTGACGTGAATGCTGACGAACACGTCACAGTCGTCGTGACAGTATCCCGCACGGTCGTGCAGGTCGATCAGCGTATCCCCTGTGCGCGTGAGCGTCGCCACGATGCCGCGGCTCGCCAGCTCGTCGTGCAACAGCTTCCCGATCGAGAGGTTCACGTCCTTCTCGGTCATCCCCTGCGGAAAGTAGCGGCCCGGATTCCCCGGGTCGCGGCCCCCGTGCCCTGGATCGATCACGATCACGTGGCGGTGGCGCAGACCGGTGACGGCATTGGGCTTGTCGCGGACGGGCGCCGCGGCCGGCGTCACCGGAGGGCGCGATACCACCGGCAGCTTGGCGACCGGTGCCGCCGCCCCCGATCCACCGGTCGGCGAGTCGACGGGCTGGCGCGTCGTGGGACCCGGCGTCGGACGCACCGGAGGATCGGCGCTGGCCACGGCGGATGCGCCCAGTGCCGTCTCCGAGAGCCGCCCGTTCGCCGCATCCCAGTGGAAGCGGCCCGCGAACACCGACGGAACGCATTCCGAAAACCAGGCGAGCGGCAGAAACAGCGTGTCGCGCGCGACGTACGATTCGTCCACCAGCTGGCACAACCGCGT
>DASTHG010000483.1:0-2989 GCA_035718325.1 Gemmatimonadales bacterium
CGCTCCTGCGGCGACACACGCGGCGACGACCTCTCCCGGTACGAGCAGGCCGCCGTGTGTGGCGATCTCGATCTGGTCCTCGCCGGTGTAGCTCGCCGGCCCGGGATAGCAGATCGCGATCCCGAGATCCAGCTCTTCGCCGGTAGTGGGATGGCGCACCGCCACGCGCAGGGCCGCGCGCGGGCGGTCGGCGTGGAACGGGTGCAGCACCCTGGCGCCGATGTCGAATGCGCCGCGGCCCGACAATCGAATCAGGGCGAGGGCGCTCCGGCCGGGCGGCGTCGCCAAAGCGACGATGGCGTCGGACAGCACCCGGTGTTCTCCGGCTCGGACTAGCCGCCCGCCGGCTTGCTCTGCGCCGCGAGCCGGCGCTTCGAGATCTGCCACTGCTGCGGCAGCGAAATCAGGTTCTGCACCGCGTAGTACAGATTCAGCCCCGAGGCGAGCCGCAGGAAAATGAAGGTCATCATCGCCGGCATCACGTAGAGGAACGTCTTGGTCTGCGGATTCGGCGGCATCCCCCGCTGCCCGATTTTCGAGACCGCAAACATCGACACGCCCATGATCACCGGAATGATGAAGAGCGGGTCCGCGCGCGACAGGTCGGGCAGCCAGAGGAACGGCACGCCGCGAAACTCGATCGTGTTGGAAAAGACGAAGAACAGCGCGAGCAGCACCGGCATCGGGAGCAGCATCGGCAGGCACCCGCCGAACGGATTCACCTTGTGCTCCTTATAGAGCCGCATCATCTCTTTTTGCAGCCGCTCCGGGTCGTTCTTGTAGCGGGTCTGGATGTCCTGCATCAGCGGCTGCACCGCCTGCATCCGCATCTGAGATTCCATGGCGCGCCGCTGCAACGGCCACAACAGCAGGCGGATCAGCACGCCGAACGCAATGAGCACCCATCCGTACGGCAGACGCAGCGCTCCGTGCATCCAGAAGAGAATCCGCACGACGACAATCGACACCGGATGGATGATTGGCCGGAAGATCGACCAGCCGTAGGGGTTGGCGTCGTCCAGCCCGTGCCCCAGTTGATCGAGCCGGCGGTGCTCGAACGGACCGAGATACACCTCGTAGTGGAATGCGCCGGTCGGGGGGAGGGCCAGTGTCGTCACGACCGACGCCCGCGTGGCGAGCAGGCTGGTGCGGTTGCCGAACAACGAGGCCACCGTCACCTGCTCGCGGGGCTCCCCCGTCGCGACCGCGCCGGCGAACGGCCGGAGGTTCTGGTCGGGGGCGAGAATCGCCGCGAAGAAGTATTTCGACTTCACTCCGACCCACTCGAACGGGCCGTCCATCACCACCCGCTTCCCCGGGTCGATCGACGCGAAGGCTTCCTTCTGCGTCTTGTCGGCTTTCGTCACCACCGCGTATTCCCGATAGTCGGAGAGCGGCTCCGCCTCGACCGAATGGAGTCCCTGCCCCAGACCGACGATCAGCACGCCGCCTGAGCCGCCGAGGCCTTCGACGTGACCGTTGACGGAGAAGTGATAGTCGGCGGGAACGAACTGGTAGATGACTGTGACCGATCCATTCCCGACGGCTGCCGTAAACGTCAGCGTCGCAGTGTCACCACTGACCGTGAGACTCTTCTGGTCGGGGGTGAAGGGGGTATCCGCGAGGGAAGCGGTGTCGTTGCCGACGACAATACGCATGCCCAGGAGCGGAGCCTCGGGCGGCACGAGCTGGACCCGGCCGCCGGAATCGCCGGGGGCGAAGGACGTGTACGGCTTGATTTCGGCCGCTATTAACCGGGCGCCGCGCGTGGTGAACCCATAGCGATACAGCGGGCCGGACACCCACACGGTCTCAGCAGGGAGCGCAGCGGTCGGGCGGACGGTCGGTGGGGCGGTCGGCGGTGGCGCCGGTGCGCGTGCGGCTGCGGACTCCGCAGCGGCCGGAGCGGCGAGACTGGTGTCCGGCCGACCGCCCGGCCGACCCACCGGCTGTTTGGGCCGGAACAGCAGGCTCGGCACGATGGCCACCACGAACATCAGGAGGACGGCGAGTATGACGCGTCGCTGATCCACGGATCAAGTCCTAGGGAACCGGGTCGTATCCACCCGGATGAAACGGGTGACACCGGAGAATTCGTTTCAACCCGAGCCAGCTCCCACGGATCGCGCCATAGCGCTCAACCGCTTCGTAGGTGTAGCGGGAGCAGGAGGGGGTGAAGCGACACTGCGTGAACATCAGATGTGACAGCGTCAACTGGTACCCACGGATCAACCCCAGGGCCGCAGCCCGCGGCCACCCACGCGGGTCCACGTTAGCCGATCCGCGCTGTGGCGTCGGCCAAAGCGGCGCGCAACTCTGTAAAGTGGGCGGTATAGGCCGCTCGTCGTGCCCGCACCACGATGTCGACGGCGGGGAGGGACGCGAGCAGCTCGCGTCTCAGGATTTCCCGCATCCGGCGCCGCAAACGATTGCGGGCCACCGCGGTCTCTCCGAATCGGGGAACGACGATCCCCGTCCGCGCGTGGCCCTGCGAGTTTGGACGCCACGCCATCTCGAGGTGGCGCATGCGCACCCGGCGCCCGGTTTCCCAACACTGTACGAGATCAGCCCCGCGTGGCAGCCGCGCGCGAGGCGGGTACCGCTCGCCCGTCAGCCACTCCAGTGTTTCGACGGCAGCTGCACGGTGAGACGTTTGCGACCCTTCTTGCGCCGCCGCGCGAGCGTCGCGCGTCCCCACTTGTCTTTCATGCGCGCGCGGAAACCGTGCTTGTTGATGCGGCGACGGTTCCGTGGGCGGTACGTCGGCTTCCCCATGTGACCCTCACGTAAGGCGGGGAAACCTAAACTTGGGGGTGGAGCCGAACAAGGTTGACTTTTCCACATGCGGCCCGTAGCTTCGCCCCGCCCTTGCTTAAAGTCCCACCAAAATTCAATTGCTCTCGATGGAGCTGTCACCGAAAGACGCCTGGAAGCGCCTGCTCGAAGAGGCGCGCCGCGAGTTACCTGAGGCCACCGTGCGGACCTGGCT
>DASTHG010000484.1:0-6365 GCA_035718325.1 Gemmatimonadales bacterium
CCTCGAAGGAAAAGGCGGGGGAAATCTAGCCCGAAAACGACGGTGGCGAGGGGAAGGCCCCTCGCCATGCATCGTCTCGTGGTGTACGTCCTAGTTGGCGTCGATGCTGCCGTGCATTCCCGCCCCGGGACTTCCATGAAAGACGCAGTGGTAGGCGTAGGTCCCGATCGCCGTGAGGCGCACGGTGAAGGTCCCGGATGTCTGCGAAGGAGAGTCGGGTGGCTGCGCGCCGAGCGGCGCCGAGTCCCACGACACGTTATGGGTGACGCCGCCGGCCCACGTGAACGTTACGAAATCACCGTGGGTGACGCTCGCCGTCGCGGGGTTGAAGATGTTGCCGCCGTTCCCGACCTGGATCCCCGTCACGGCGGCTGCCGTGTCGGAGAACGTCACGGGCGACCCGCCGAGACTCGCCACCGTTGCCGTCGTCCCATACACGCCTGGGTTGGCCCCCAAGGTGCGTGTGACCGTCGCCACGCCCTGCGAATTCGTCACCGTCGACGGCGAGGCCACCGACCCTCCGCCTACCGCCGCCCAGCTCACCGAGACCCCGGACTTGCCGTTCCCGAAGCCATCGGTCACCACCACGCTGACCGGGAGCGCTCCACTCACGGGACCTGCCTGAAAGTCCCCGCTCTGGGAGGCGATCGTGGCCGCGGTTCCCGCACTGGCGGTGCCAGTAAAGGAGACGGGGGAGCCGACCAAACCGCTCACCGTGGCCAGGGCGGTCTGCGCGTCCGCGATCGAATCGAACGTCCACGACACGCTCGCGCGACCGGTACCATCGGTCGTGTCGTCCGTTTGGGACAGATGCCCGCCACCCGAGACGGTCCAGTGCACGATGATGCCGGGCACCGCGGCGCCCGTTTCATTCTTCACGACGACGGCAAGATCCGGCACGACCGTCGCATTGACGGTGTCGAGCCGAGCCGGGTTGCCGCTCGCGGCGATGCTGACGGCTCCATTGATGGTGGCGATACTCGCGAACGACGCGGGCGCGACACCGGTGACGGTCGCCGTCGCGGTCTGCGTGCCGGCTCCCGGACCGAGTGTACGGACCGTGGACGTCTTCCCGTCCGCTCCGGTCGTGGCGCTCGTTGGCGCAACCGATCCACCACCGGTAGCGACGGCGAACGCGACATTGACCCCCGATACGGGATTCCCCTGCGCGTCCTTCACCGTGACTTCGAGCGGCGTCGCCAGCGCCGAGCCCGCCGGGCCGACCTGAGCGTCCCCTGCCGACTTGATCACGACCGAGGGGGTCGGCCCCGGGCCCGAGCCGCCACCTCCACACCCCAGGACCAGCACCACCATCATCCACGGCGCACACTGACGCACTGAGGCCATGGGACTCATTCAACCACGATCTGTCCCGTCATCAGGTTGCCATGGACGGTGCAGTTGTAGTTGTAGGTGCCCTTGGTGGAGAGCGTGTAATCCTTGGTCCCGGTCGACTGAGTCGGGGAATCCGCCGGGAGCGTCGTCGGACCGGACGTGAAGTGCACCCCGTGAGGACCACCCGCCCACTTGAACGTCACGGTGCCGCCGGCCGCCAGCACGACAGAGGCGGGGGCGAACGCGATCCCCGGACCGACCGTGATCGTGTCGACCGCCGGCGGCGTCTGGATCACCGCTCCGAAGCTGACGGGCGATCCCGCCAAAGCAGGCGTTGCGGTCGCAGTCACCGTGTCGTTGCCGTCGGCGGGGCCGAGTTGATGTTGCGTGGACGCAATACCACCCGCAGCAGTCGAGTTGCTCGATGGGGTCACGCCGCCTCCCCCGACAGTTGCCGCCCAGGTGATTGCGACGCCCGAGACGCCGTTTCCGGATTTGTCCTTCGCGATGACGCTATAGGTGAACGTTCCGCCGGGAGGGCCGTTGGTCCCGCTTTGCGATGACAGCGCGAGCGAAAACGCATGGCCGGGGGTCGCCGTCTCGAGGAAGCTCACGGGTGAGCCGCTCACGCCGGACGACGCTGCCGTTGCGGTCTGACTGCCCGCCGCGGTGCCCAGCGTCAGGGTCACCGAGGCGGCACCGCTCGCGTTGGTCGCCGTCACGACGGAGCTCGACCCGTTCACCTTGCCCCCCGCGGGGGCGGTCCAGGTGATGTTGACGCCCGAGACGGGACTGTTGCTCTGGTCGTGCACCATTACGGAGAGCGGGGTGGAGAGGATGGCAAGGACGGTGTCCGACTGACCGGCACCACCGGTAGCGGCCATCGTGTTGGTCGGCGGCGGGGGACCGGAGCTCCCGCCACCCCCACAGCTGATCGTCAGAACGGTGACAAATCCGGCTAAACGCAGACGAATGGAAGGCATGACGGCAACCTCCGGGTGAAGGTGGGCTGAGATTGTACCCTTTGCGAAGCATAGTTGCTACTTTAGGTGCGCTCTTCCGAGCCAAAATGGTTCTCCCCACGGGAACGCCGGGGGTAGACACGGAGACCTTTCGCGGAAATGCCGGGGAGATCCTCCGGCAGGCGAGTGTAGCGCTCGACGGCCGGCCGGTGACCCTCTGGGAGGTCGCCGACGGTCCCACTCTGATTCCCCGCGCTTCCAGCGACGATGTACCCCGGCCCCCCCTCAATCACATCGATTTTGACAACACCCTGAAGAAGTGGGGTGTGCCGATCCGCAACGGCAGTCGCTATGTGGGAGCGCGGGTCTCGGCCACTGGCCCGTGGGTTATCGCGCCGGTCCGCATGCGGCCCGCGGCAGGGCCGCCCGGTGGCAAGGAACGGCGCAGCTCCGAGCGCCTGACGCTCGAGCTGGCAGGATTGTGCCTCGGGTTGTCCGATCGTCGCGAGGCGATCGGGGTCGAACGTCCCCCGGCAATCTCCGTCGATCCGCTCAAGGACCTCCTCGCCCTTCCTTCTGTGGTGGCCCACGAGGCGAAGAATCCCCTCACCGGCGCCCGCGCCGGCTTGCAGCTCACCATGGACTCGCTTGGTCGGATGGAGGACCTCCCTGTCCCGCGACGGCTCGAGCTGCTCGAGGAGCTGGGAGAAGTGCTGGAGGGCTTGAACCGGGCGCTCGACTTCCTGCAGGCGGTGCAGGACCGGGCCCGCGGCACGGTCCGGGGTCGCGAGCGGTTCGACGCCATCCGCGTCGCCCGGTCCGTCATCGCCCTGGAGGGCCGCGTGCTGCGGCAGGAAGGAACCGAGCTCGAGCTGGCGACGGTGCTCGAGACCGTCCATCTCAATGGCGACCCCAACCTGTTGTACGAGCTGCTGATCAACCTGGTGCGCAACGCCGCCGAAGCGTCCCGCGAGCGTCGCGGCCCGATCACCCTGAAGCTCGACCGCGAAGGTGACACGCTGCGGGTGTCGGTCACCGACCGCGGCGTGGGGATCCCGGCCTACCTCGTGGACCGGGTGTTCGAGCCCGGGTTCACCACCAAGACGATGGGAGGGGGCGGCGCGGGATTGACGGTGGTGCGCAAGGTGGCGCAGGACGTGTTCGGCGGTACGGTATCCCTCAAGTCGACGGAGGGGGTCGGCACGACCTTCACCGTCACGATTCCCATTCCTCCGCAGCGTGGCAAGTAGCGCACCGGTCTGCGGCGACCGATACTTAAAGATGTAGAGGCAGTCCCGCCGTCATCTTCCGTCTCCTCACGCTCTCTTGAGGGTGGCGTATGCGATTTCCGTACTTCCGAACGATTCCCCTCCTGGCGCTCTGCCTGGCGGGGCCGCTCACGGCTCAGCAGCCGCTCACCGTCGACACCGCGGGCGCGGGCGCCTTGGTGGACGAAGGGATGAACCGGTCCGAGGCGATGAAGAATCTGGCGTATCTCTCGGACGTCATCGGCCCCCGGCTGACCGGCTCACCAGCGGCGCGGGCCGCCAACGATTGGACGCTGAAGCGGTTCCAGGACTACGGACTCGCCGCGCATCTCGAGCAATGGAATTTCGGCGGGACGTGGACGCGGGGCCCGATGTGGGCGCGTCTCGTCGCGCCGCGCAGCCACGATCTCGTCGCCGCGAGCTGGGCGTGGTGTCCCGGTACCGGCGGCAAGCCGGTGCGTGGACCCGTGGTGCGGATCGACGTCGCCAACGCGGAGAGCCTCGCGGCCAATCGCGCGCGTGTGAAGGGGGCATGGGTGATGCTGACCGCGCCCACAATGGTCTGGAACAACGACGGCCCGCCGATGACCGCCGCCGACTCGGTCCGCCAGCGCGATACGTTCCGCCGCCTCTTCGGGCTTCCCCCGGGACTCGACTCCGCGCAGCGGGCCGCGATCACGCAGTTCCGCAATGATCTTCCATTCGTGTTGCGCAACGCCGGCGCCCTGGGAGAAATCGTCGACGCCGGGAAGGAGCAGGACCTGCTCAACATGAGCGGCTCGCCGAACCGGATCTATCCGTACCCCCGCATCGTGGTGGCCCACGAAGAGTATGCGATGCTCGATCGCCTGCTCGCCGGCGGCACCACGCCGCAGATCGAAGCCAGCATCAGCAACACGATGACGACCGACTCCGTGCCGCAGTGGAATACGGTGGCGGAGATCAAGGGCAGCACCGCGCCCGGGCAGGTGGTTATCGTGGGCGCGCACCTCGACTCGTGGGACCTGGGCAGCGGCACGACCGATAACGGCACCGGGTCGATGGCGACGCTCGAAGCGGCGCGCATCATCGCGCGCGCGGGGGTGAAACCGAAGCGCACGATCCGGTTCGTGTTGTTCACCGGCGAGGAGGAGGGGCTGATCGGGTCGCGCAAGTACGCCGAGACGCACGCCGCGGAGGCCGATTCGATCCAAGCCGTGATCGTGCTCGACAACGGTGCGGGAGCGGTGACGGGCCAGGCGTTGCAGGGCCGTCCCGATCTCTATTACCTCTGGCGGGCGATCCTGCGGCCGGTCCACGACCTCAATGCGGATACGGTGACCGACGCGATGAAGGGCGGCACCGACCATTTGTCGTTCCTGCCCTACGGCGTGCCGGGGTTCAACTTCAACCAGATCACCCGTGGGTACAATCACACCCATCACTCCCAATCCGATACCTGGGACAAGGCAATCGATGGGGACCTCCGGCAGGCATCCACGGTGATGGCGGTGAGCGCGGTCGAGCTCGCCAATCTCGACGGGATGATTCCGCGCGGCACCAAGCGAGCCGTCCAGCCGATGACGGCCACGCGGATCTCGGATAGTTTGACGGTGACGAAAAGAGGGTCTCGCAACTGAAGCGCTATCAGCTATCAGCTATCAGCTATCAGCTATCGGCTATCAGCCAGGCACATTAGCTGATAGCCGATAGCCGATAGCCGATAGCGCATTCTAGATTACTCCCATGCCAAAGATCCCCGTCCCCCAAAACGAGCCGGTGCTGTCGTTCGCGCCGGGGACTCCCGCGCGCGACGAGCTGAAGCGCACTTTGCGCGAGCTGTCCGCCCGTCCGATCGAGATCCCACTCATCATCGGCGGCAAGGAGGTCCGCACCGGTCAGACGGCCGACGCCGTCATGCCGCACTGCCACCACCACATCCTCGCCAAGGTGCATCAAGCGGGGCCGCAGGAGATCGCGGCGGCGGTCGCGGCTGCGCGCGCGGCGTGGACCGATTGGGCCCGGACGTCGCTCGAGGAGCGGGCGGCGGTGTTTCTGAAGGCAGCCGATCTGCTGGCCGGCAAGTACCGGGCGACCGTCAACGCGGCCACGATGCTGGGGCAGAGCAAGACCTCACATCAGGCGGAGATCGACGCGGCGTGCGAGCTGATCGACTTCTTTCGCTTCAACGCCCATTTCGCCGAGCGGATCCACGCCGAGCAGCCGCTCTCGGCGGCGGGGACGTGGAATCTCATGGACTACCGCCCGCTCGAGGGATTCGTGTACGCGATCAGTCCCTTCAACTTCACCTCGATCGGCGGCAACCTCTCGGCCTCCCCGGCGATCATGGGGACGACGGTCGTCTGGAAACCCGCCGCGACCGCGGTCTACTCGAACTACTTTATCATGCAGCTGCTCCTGGAAGCCGGCCTGCCGCCCGGCGTCATCAACTTCCTCCCGGGCCCTGCCGCCCCGATCAGTGCCGCGCTGCTCGCCGACCGCCACCTCGGCGGCATTCATTTCACCGGCTCGACGGAGGTATTCCAGTCGTTGTGGGAGACCGTGTCGCGGAACCTGCGCACCTACCGCGACTACCCGCGGCTCGTGGGCGAGACGGGCGGCAAGGACTTCATCGTCGCGCACGCGAGCGCCGACCCCGAGGCGCTCGCCACCGCGATCGTGCGTGGCGCGTTCGAGTATCAGGGCCAGAAGTGCTCGGCGGCGTCGCGGGCGTATCTCCCCGACACGCTGTGGCCCGCGGTGCGCGACCGGATTGGAGCGATGCTCGAGCGCGTGCGCATGGGTGACCCCGCCGACTTCC
>DASTHG010000485.1:0-3264 GCA_035718325.1 Gemmatimonadales bacterium
ATGCCGATGATCACAACCACGATCAACAACTCGATCAGGGTGAAGCCCTTCCGGTTCATCGCAAGACTCCCGTACGAGAAATGTTCTGGGCGCACTTTGAAATCCGAAGCGGAGTTCAGGCAAACCCTGTGCCTACTTACCATGGTGACGTAACAGCCTACCGCATAATGACTTACGCAGGAGGGCGGCGCCGGAGCTGCTTTGGGAAATCGCGCGTCTTGCATGACGGAATCTAAAAATGCGTGAACCATGAAGCCGCCTTCATGGCCCTTGGTGGAGGCGCTCCGCGTACCAGGATGTCTCATACGGAAACCACCGCGCGGCCGTATCCGCCACCGCCAGCGCGCGCCCGCGGTCGCGGCGCCCCAGCGCGAGGAGAAATTCGACTCGCATCGCCACGCGCTCGCGGGGCAGTACCTCACGCGCCCGCACGAGCAGCGCGGACGCTCCGGCCGTGTCGCCGCGGCCGATCAAGAAGAAGGCGTAGCCCGCGTTGAAATGTGGGTCGCCGGCGAACAGCGATTCGGCGCGCGCGTAACGGATTCTGGCGCCGGCGGTGTCTCCACTACCCGAGAGCACGGCGCCGGCGGACTGCTGGCCGCGATACGACTCCGGGTGCTCACGCAGCAAGGTCAGCAGGAACATCCGGTTGTCGGTCCAGGCCGGCAGTCGGAGCAGCGTCCGCGCCGCGAGCAGGGCGAGCAGTGTCGTCGCCACGATGACGGCGCGTCCCCGCGGCCAGCGCCCGGAGCTCCACACGAGCGCCGATCCGAACAGGACCGCAGTGATGAGCACGGGGAGATACAGATCGCGCTCCGACAGCACGATCCCCGATGGAAACAGCAGGTTCGATGTCGGGAGCGCGGCGATCCCTGCGGCCCCAGCGGCAAAGCTGACCGCCGGAGCCCGGCGGCGTGCCGCGATCGTGAGCCAGACGATGCCGGCGACCACACTCGCACCGGCAAGCGCCGCGAGGGAAAGTCCCGTCCGGTACGGAATGACCTGCGGACCGTAGTCCGACGACAGGCTGACCGGATAGCACAGCAGTACCGCGGCTCGCCATACTGCCGGCAGGGCGATCGCCAACCGGCCGCCGACTCCCGCGCCGATGAACGGAGCTGCGACATCGGCGGCCGCACTGTGGCCGATCCGCAGCCACACCAGGAAGTAGCCGAGCGTGGCCGCCGCGAGCGCCACATAAAACGGTCGTGGATAGGGTGGGTCGTCCGCCGGCCGGAGCCAGGCGTCGAGCGCGATCAGCGCGAAGGCCACGATCCCCCGCTCCTTGCTGAGCATTGCGAGCACGGCGCAGAGGATCGCCGCCGCCCACAGCCGGCGCCGCGCGCACAGCAGCGCCCCCAGCATTCCGAGCGCGGCGAACAGTTCGCTGCGCGAGACGAGATTGGCCACGCCCTCGACATGAACGGGGTGCACGGCGAAGAGCAGCCCGGCGGTGGCCGCACCCGCCGGCGGCAGCCAGCGCAGCATGACCAGCACGACGAGCAGTGAGACGAGCCCGTGCCACAGCGCGTTCTCCACGTGCATCCACGCGGCGCTGCCGTGCGACACGCTCCAGTCCACCGCGAAGCTGAGAATCGTGAACGGACGGTACAGCCCCGCCTCCGCCGGCGCCGGCCAGTAGGGCTGCCCGAACGCCGCGAGCGCCGCGCCGGGAGCATGGGCGGCAGGGTTGAGCACGATGATGCCGCGATCGTCCTGGACCCAGTCGTACCGGACCGTCGGCAGGTACAACGCCGTCCCCGCGGCCCAGACGGCGGCGCACAAGCCGAGACGCGCACGCGTCACCGGTCGATATTCCCCGACGCTCCGCCCAGTCGCCGCATGCGAACCAGGATCGATTCGGCGACGGCAGTATCGCCGCGGGCGAGCGCCGTGCCGGCCTCGTACTGGTAGTAGTAGAGACAGCGGTAGCAGAGCTGCTCCATGCGGGCGAGCAGCGAGTCGGCAAGCCGCGGCTGCCCGACGGCGAACGCGGCATCCGCCCCCTGCAGGAACACCGGCGGGACCCGATCGAAGATGGCGACGGTGGAGTCGAATGCTTCGAGCGCTTTGCCCGGCTCATGCTCGGCGAGATAGATGCCGATCATCCTTGCCGGGCCGCTGAACGATTTCGGGGAGTCGTTCAGTACGCTCAGCGCCACGGTACGCGAGTTTCTCCAGACCGGCACGCGGTCGTTCGTCCAGTATCCCCCGAGCGCCGCGCTCCCGGCGAGCGCCGTCCAGAACCAGCGCGAGGGGATCTGTCGCAGCCACGCCCCAGCCGCCAGCGCCAGTCCTACGCTCGGCAGATACAAGGTGCGCTCGGCGACGAGGACCCCGGTGGGGAAGAACAGATTCGCGACCGGAAGAAACGCGATCGCGATCCACCCCAGCCCAAACGCCTCGACCCGGCGTCCCCGCCGCCACGCCAGCAGCAGCAGCCCCGCCCACAGCACGACGCACAGCACCCCTGCCAGGAAGCGCCCATCGAGCGCTGAGGTCACCAGGGTCCGTTCGGCCGGCGAGTAGTCCACCCGCAGCACCGCCGGGAAGACGAGCAGCCGGGCGATGTCGGTCAGCGCAGCGACGGTGGTGAGGCGCACCGACAGGGGACTGGCTCCGATGAACACCGCCGCCAGATGTTCCATCCGGGCGTAGGGGTGCAGGATCGTCCAGCGAATGCTCAGGTAGACGGCCGCGACGACGACCCATCCGACCGCATACCCGATCATCCGGCGCCGCTCCGGGCGGCCGATCCCGAGCATCCATCCCCACACCACGAGGGCAGGCACCGTAGCCGCGGTCTCCTTGCAGAGCAGGCCGAAGGCGAGGGCGCCAAGGCTCCACCACAATTGATCGTGCTCGAGCGCGGCGTACACGGCCAGCACCGTGAACAGCGCCGCCATCAGCTCCGACCGACCCACGATGTTGGCCACCGCTTCGACGTGCAGCGGATGCACGGCGAACACCACGCCGCCCAGTAATGCCGCGCGGTCGGACTCGGTCAGGCGGAGCAGCAGCGCCGTCACGGCGACGCTCACCCCCGCATGCCAGAGGAGATTGACGGCGTGCATCCACGCGAGCGACCCGGTATGCCAGTCGAGGGCGTAGGAGGCGATCGGTAGCGGCCGGTACATGGCGGCGCCGAGCCAGGGCGGCCAGTAGGGCTGCCCGAACGCCTGCCACAGCTCGGCCGAACGATGCACCCACGGATTGGTGGCGATGATGGAGACGTCGTCGAGGGCGAAGCTGTTCCACAGGGCA
>DASTHG010000486.1:0-7881 GCA_035718325.1 Gemmatimonadales bacterium
GGTCGCTGGACGCGAAGGCCAGAGACCAGGCGCGCGCCTACCTCCTCTCGGCCCGAAAGACGGTCGAAGCCGCCCTGGGCCAGGCACGCGCCGCCGTGGACGAAGCGACGGCGCGCGAGGCTCGCCGCTTGCTGGAACGGGCGATCTCGGAAACGAAAGGCGGCGGTCAGGCGGTCGGGCGGTCAGGCGGACCGATGCAGGTGGAAGTCGGGGAGCGCGTGCGGACTTCCGATGGGATGACTGGTCGTGTGGGGGAGCTGCGTGACGACGGTTCGGCGGTGATTGAGTCCGGCGCGGTTCGCTTGATTGTGCCCTTGGAGCAGATCGTCGAGGTCCTGGGAGAGACCGCCGCTTCATCAACCGCCGTCTTACCGGCCGCCGCCTCACCGACCGCCCGACTCTCGGACCGCCCAGCCGCCACCGAAGTGTCCCTCCGGGGCCTCCGCGCCGATGAAGCCGAAGCGATCCTCGAGCGGGCGCTCGATGCCGCCGTACTCGATGATCTGCCCTATCTGCGGATCATCCATGGAAAGGGCACGGGCGCGTTGCGGGATCTGGTGCAGCGGGTGCTGCAGCACGACCCGCGCGTGGCCCGCTTCGGGCTCGCGCCCGCCAATCAGGGCGGCTCCGGCGTGACGGTCGTGGAGTTCGCGTGAGCCTCATTCCGGATGACGTGATCGAGCAGGTCCGCGAGGCGACGGACCTTGTCGGCATCATCGGCGAGCACGTCGAGCTGAAGCGCAGCGGCGCGGATTTTCGCGGCGCGTGTCCGTTCCACGGTGGTACGCATCGCAACTTCGCCGTCATTCCCAGGAAGGGGATGTACCACTGCTTCGTCTGTCATGAGTCGGGCGACGTCTTCACCTTTTTCATGAAGCGTCTCGGGATGGACTATCCGACCGCCGTGCGCGAAGTCGCCCGCCGCGTCGGGATCACGATCCCCGAGCGCGGTCCATCCGGTCCCGATCCGCGCGAGCCGCTGTTCGCCGCGGTCGCCGCGGCCCACGACTGGTTCACGCGGCAGCTGCACGACACCCCCGACGCCGCCATCGCCCGCACCTATCTCGGCTCGCGCGACATCACCGCGGAGCAATCGAGTGCCTTGGGACTGGGCTTCGCCCCGCGCGGCGGCGCCTTCGGCGAGGCAATGCGCAAGCTCGGCATCGAGGAGGCGGTCCTGCTCGAAGCAGGCCTGGAGCGCCGCCGCGACGACGGCACGATCGCCCCGCGCTTCCGCGGCCGGCTGCTCTTCCCGATTCACGACCTGCGCGGCCGCGTCGTCGCCTTCGGTGGGCGCATCTTGGGAGAGGGGGAGCCGAAATATCTGAACTCTCCCGAGACGCCCATCTTCCACAAAGGCAAGCTGCTCTACCATCTCCACGAGGCGCGTCTCGCCATGCGCAAGGCCGAGCGAGCGATCCTCGTGGAAGGATATTTCGACGTGATCCGGCTCGCGTTGGCGGGCATCGAAGAAGTCGTGGCCCCGATGGGCACCGGCCTCACCACGGACCAGGCCGAGCTGCTGCGGCGCTATGCGCCGCAGGTGCTGCTCTGCTACGACTCGGACGACGCCGGGCTGCGCGCCACCTTCCGCGCGGGAGACGAGCTGTTGCGCGCCGGTGTCCGGGTGAGCGTTGCGACGCTGCCCGAGGGAGAGGACCCCGACACCCTCGTGCGCCGCGGCGGCAGTGCGGCGTTCGAAGCGGCGGCAAAGGACGCCGTCGACGTGCTGGAGCGAAAGATTCAAATCCTCGAGCGCAAGCGCTTCTTCGAAACGCTGCCGGGCCGGCGCCGCGCGCTCGATCGACTGTTCCCGACCATTCGTGCAGCCACGGATTCGTTGACGCGCGAGCTGTACCTGAGCCGTGTCGCCGAAGTCTCCCATGTGCGCAAGGACGTGCTGGAGCGCGAAGTCTCGGGGTTGGGGCCGCGGGAACCCGCGCCGGCTCATGCGCCCGGCGCCGGCCAGCCACTTCCCGCCATGCCGGCGAACGCGGAGCGCGCCCTGGTCCTGACGATGCTGCAGGGAGACGCGTGGCGTGAGCGTGTGCTCGAACGAGTGGACGCGGAGGAGATCGAGCATCCCGTGTACCGGGCGATGTTCGACGCAGTGGCGGAGGGCAGGCTCGAGGAGCTGGACGGCGCCGTCGCCCGTGTCTACGAGCAGCTGCGCGCCGAGCAGCTCGGAGAAGGAGAGCCGGACGCCTTGTTCGATCGCGCGGTGAACTCGATCGACGCGCGCCGGCTCGATCGTGAGCTGGCCCGGCTCGAGCGCGAGTTGCCGCTCGCCGACGAAGCCGAGAAGAGCCGGCTGGCCATGGAAAAACAGCGCATTGCCGCCGAACGCAATCGTATCCGTCCCACGTACAAGATCGTCTCCAGGAGGAGTGGTGCACCCGGATCTTGAAGGTCTGTTGACGCTGCAGGCGAAGGATCAGGAGGTGACGCAATCGGAACAGGCGCTCGCCGCCCTGGAGCCGGACGTGCGCCGTCTCGACGAGCAGCTGGCGGTTGCGCAACGCACCGTCGACGCCGCGCTCCGCGCCATCGACGACGCCAAGCGCCGCAGAGACGAGCTCGAGGGCAAGATCGCCAGTTATAAATCGATGCAGGAGCAACGGCGCCAGAAGCTCGAGTGGGTGCGGGGCGCCAAGGAGGCCTCGACGCTCATGGCGGAGCTCGACCTGACGCGCACCGTGCTCGCCAAGGAGGAAGCGGAGTTCATGCGCTCGGGCGATGCGGTGCACGAAGCGGAGCGGAAGGCGGCGGAGGCGGAGAAAGCGCTGCACGGCGTGCGCGAGGCGCAGGCGCCGGAGCGTGCGGCTTTGGCCGAAAAGCGCGAGGCGGCGCTGGCTGAGCTGCGCCGCGCACAGGAGATCCGCACCCAGGCGACCAGCGGCGTCACCGGCACGATGTTGTCGCGCTATGAGCGGATCCGGCGCGGTAAGGCGCCGCTCGCGCTCTACGCCCTGCACGGCGACGCATGCGGCCACTGTTTCACGGCGGTGCCGACCCAGCGCCGCGTGCTGATCCAGCGCGGGGCAGCCATCGAAACCTGCGAGGCGTGCGGGGTGCTGCTCTACAGCGCCGAATGATCCCGCCCCGCTGGTCGGTCGCGCGTCCCCCGGATCCGGGGCTCGTAGGCGAGCTGTCGTCCGCGCTGTCGATTCCCCGCGCGCTCGCGGCACTGCTGGTGCTGCGGGGCCACGGGTCGGAAGACGACGCGCGCGCGTTCCTGCGACCCAATCTCACCGGGCTGTCGGATCCGATGTCGTGGGCCGACATGCCCGAGGCCGTGGCGGCGGTGCAGGGCGCCGTGCGGCGCGGCGAGCCGATCCTCGTCCACGGCGATTACGATGTCGACGGTCAATGTTCGGCCGCGATGCTCACGCGCATCCTGCGGCAGGCGGGCGCGCAGGCGCACGCGTTCGTGCCGCATCGGGTCCGCGACGGGTACGACTTCGGTCCCGCCGGCCTCGCGCGAGCCCGAGCGCTCGGCGCCCGGCTCATCATCACGTGCGACTGCGGCATCACGGCGATCGAACCAGTGCGCGCCGCTCGAGCCGAGGGGATCGAGGTGATCGTCAGCGACCACCATCTCCCCGGCGATGCGATGCCGCCCGCCACCGCCGTCCTCGACCCGCGACGCCCCGACTGCGCCTCGCCCGACAAGAACCTGTGCGGCACCGGCGTGGCCTTCAAGCTGGCGCAGGCGCTCGTCCCCGCGCTCGGGCTCCCCGACACGCTGCCCTGGCACTTCCTCGACTACGTCGCCCTCGCCACCGTGGCCGACGTCGTTCCGCTGATCGGGGAGAACCGCATCCTGGTGCGCCACGGGCTCAAACTCCTGGCGACCAGTCGCTGGCCGGGTCTTGCCGCACTCGTCGAAACCGCGGGCCTCGCGGGGAAGCCGCTGCGCGCCGGCCACGTCGGCTTCATCCTCGCGCCGCGGCTCAACGCCGCCGGCCGCATTGGCGACGCGGGTGACGGGTTGCGTCTGCTGCTGACCGACGATACTGAGGAAGCCGCCAGGCTGGCCCGGGAGCTCGAGACGCTCAACGCGCGCCGCCAGGAGATGGACCAGCAGATCCTCGCTTCCGCCGAGGCGACGTTCGCCGCGCAGGGCAGCGAGGACGATCGCGCGATCGTGCTCGCGGCCGACGATTGGCACCCCGGCGTGATCGGCATCGTCGCGAGCCGCCTGGTGGAGCGCTACGGGCGCCCCACGTTCCTGATCGCCTGGGAGGGCGACACCGGACGCGGCTCGGGGCGCAGCATTCCGGGCTTCGACCTGCACGGCGCGCTGCACCGCGTAGGCGGCACGCTCGAGAAATTCGGCGGCCACAGCATGGCCGCCGGGCTGACGGTGCGCCGCGCGCGATTCGAGGAATTCCGGGTTGCCTTTCTGGAGGTGGCGGCCCAGCTTCTCCGCCCCGAAGACCTGGTGCCGGCGCAGCGCATCGACCTGGAGGTGCCGTTGGGGAACCTGAGCGAGGATCTCGAGCGCCTGATGCGTCACCTCGAGCCCTGCGGCATGGGGAACCCCGCTCCGGTATTCGGGGTTCGAGGTGCGCGCGCCGTCGGCGCGCGACGGGTCGGCACGAATCATCTGCGGTTTGTTCTGGACGACGGGTCGGGGGCGCTCCCGGCGATCGGGTTTCAATGGGCCGATCAGGTGCCGGACGGCTGGCTCGAGCACCCGCTCGACGTGGCGTTCCGGCTCGAGCGCGACGACTGGCAGGGGCGCTCGACGCTCCAGGCCCGCGTCGCGACGATTGCTCCGAGCGGTGGGGTGGAGGCAGCGTGATTACGATCATCAGCGGAGAATTCAAGAACCGTCGCCTCAAGACTCCCGTGGGAGACAAGGTGCGTCCCACGGCGAGCCGGGTGCGCGAAGCGTGGTTCAGCATCCTGCAGCGGTCGCTGCGCGAGGCGCGGGTGCTGGACCTCTATGCCGGGTCGGGTGCCCTCGGACTTGAAGCGCTGTCGCGCGGCGCGAATACCGCCGATTTCGTGGAAGTGCATCGCAATTCCCTCGCCGCGCTCAAGGCGAACATCAAGACGCTGAAGGTCGAGGGGCGGACCACGGTGCACCGCGTGGAGGCCCTGCGGTTTGCCGAGCAGCTGCACCCGGGCCAGTACGACGTCGCCTTCGCCGACCCGCCCTACGCCAACGTCAACAACCAGACCGCCCGCCTCGTCGCGATGTTTCGCCTGGTGCCGTTCGCGCGCGTCTTCTCGATCGAGCACGCTGCCGATGCGCCGATCCCCGGCGACGAGACCCGCCGCTATGGGGACACCGCCGTCACCTTCATCTACGCACCGTGAGCGGCGCGAACCGCCGCGACCGGATCGCCGTCTACCCGGGGTCGTTCGACCCCGTCACCCGCGGTCACGAAGATCTGATCCAGCGCTCCCTCGCGTTCGCCGATCGGGTGGTCGTGGCGGTCGCCGTCAACGCCGCGAAACAACCGCTGTTTACCACCGAGGAGCGCGTCGCGCTGCTGCGGGAGACGGTGCGCGGTCCCGGGATCGAGGTCCAGTCGTTCGAGGGCCTGCTCGTGAAATTCGCGCGGGCAGCCGGTGCGTCGATGATCGTGCGTGGCCTGCGGGCCGTGAGCGATTTCGAATACGAGTTTCAGATGGCGCTCATGAACCGCAACCTCGACCCGACGCTCGAGACCGTCTTCCTCGTCCCCGCCTTCGATCTCACCTACCTCAGCTCCAGTCTGGTGCGCGAAGTCGCGCGGTTCGGCGGCGATGTGTCGCAGCTGGTCCATCCCGCCGTGCATAAGGCGCTGCAAGCCAAGTTCGGCACGTGACCGGCCCCGTCCCCCCGTTCCGCGACCGCGTCTTTGCGGCGGCACGGCGGGTGCGACGGCGTATCCTCCTGCCGGAAGCGGGAGACCCGCGCATTGCGGCCGCGGGGCGCGAGCTCGAGACGCGAGGGCTGGGGCGACTCGTCCCGCCCGAGCCCGCCGACGCGCCGCCGGCAGCGGAGCTGGTTGCGTGGCTGCGCCGCCGCCGCCCGGACCGGTTTCCCGACGACGGCGCGGCGCTCGCCGCGCTCGCGCATCCGCTCACGCGCGGCGCCTGTCTCGTCGGCCTGGGCCGGGCGGATTGCATGGTCGGCGGCGTCGTCCACCCGACCGGTGACCTGATCCGCGCCGCGCTCTGGGGAGTCGGGATGGCGCCGGCGGTCGCCGTGCTGAGCAGTGCCTTCTACATGATCCAGGGGGAGCGCGTGCTCACCTTCACCGATTGCGCCGTCGTCCCCGATCCGACCGCGGAGCAGCTCGCCGAGATCGCGTGGGCGGCGGCGCGCGACCGGCGCCGCATCGTGGGAGACGAGCCGGTCGTCGCATTCCTGTCCTACGGGACGAAGGGCAGCGCCGCGGGTCCGAAGATCGACAAGGTGCGCCAGGCCGTGACCCGGTTGCGCGCGTTGGCGCCCGATGTGGTGTGCGACGGCGAGCTGCAGGGCGACGCCGCGCTGGTGGCGGATGTGGCACGGCACAAAGCTCCCGATTCCGCCGTCGCCGGCCGCGCTAACGTGTTGGTGTTTCCCGACCTTGACAGCGGCAACATCGCATACAAACTGGTGCAACGGCTGGGAGGGTGGGAGGCAGTCGGTCCCATTCTCCAGGGCCTGGCGAAGCCGATCGCCGACCTGTCGCGCGGTGCGACGGTGCAGGATATTGTGGTCACGGCGGCGGTCACCACACTGCAAGCGGAGGCGTGAGATGGGGTTCTCGGTGAGCAAGGATCCGCGGGGGGTGGTGATCGTCGGGGTCGACGGGCAGCTGATCGTCGGCAACCGCCAGGAGCTGAAACAGAAGGTGCTCGACTCGCTGGAAGGCGGGACCCGCCGCTTCGTGATCGATTTTACGAAGACCGGCTACATCGACTCCTCGGGTCTGGGCGTGCTGGTGTCGCTCTCCAAGAAGGTGCGGGAGCAGGGCGGCGACCTGCGCCTCGCCGGGCTCAACGAGGATCTGCAGACGCTGTTCGAGCTCACCAAGCTGGATACGCTGTTCGCCATCGCGAAGACGCCGGCGGAGGCGCTGGCGGCCTTCTAGGGATCCTCGTGAGCAGTCACGTCCAGGTGATGCTGCACCGGACCGCGCGCCCCGGGGACGGCGTGGCCTTTTCGCTGGCCGTGCCAAGCGATCTGTCCCTGGTGGGAGACGCGGTCGATCTCGCCGCGCGACATTGCGACGTGGGGGTCCTGTCGCCGCGGCGGCTGCAGTTCAACCTGCGCACCGCGCTCGCGGAAGCGCTGGCGAACGCCATCGCGTACGGCAACCGCCACGACCGGAGCAAGGTGGTGCGCGTCGAGGTCGCGTGCCGGGCTGACGCTGTCCGCATCGAGGTTGCCGACGACGGCCTGGGATTCGATCCCTCCCAGGTGCCAGATCCCACGGTGCCGGAGCTCGTGGATCGCGAGAGTGGGCGCGGCCTGTTCGTGCTGCGCCATCTGGTCGATGCCATCGAATTCAACGAACGGGGAAACAGCGTGTGTCTCGTGCTGCGGGCGGGCTGACCAAACTCGAACGGCTGGTGCCCGTCCTCGAGCAGTTGGGGGGGGTGCGCCTGCGCGTATGGCGGATCGACGGCCCCGCGCCCCGACTCGTGGCGGGTGCGGTCGCGACCTGGACGCCGGTCTTGCCCCAGGCGCTCGACGGGGCGGGGCGCTCGATCGAGACGCCGGAAGGGGCGGCGTGGTTCGAGCCGGTCCGCACGCCCCCGGGGTTCTGGGTCGAGATGCGCAACGGCCCCGACGCCACCGCGCGCACGCGCCCGCGCGCGGGCGTACAGGTGCTCGAAGCGGTCGCCTGCCTCGCCGAAGCGGAGCGTGAGGCAGCGCAGGTCGCCGCGGAG
>DASTHG010000487.1:0-16318 GCA_035718325.1 Gemmatimonadales bacterium
ATGCCTGCTGTTCTTCGACTCCCGTCGGCGCGGGCACGGTCTCGGAGCGGGCGAACCACACCAGCACGAGGCCGAGGGCGATCCATGCCAGGTCGCGCACGCGGTCCACCAGCCCTGCGTAGACCCCCAGCTTGCCCGGGATCCCGAACAACCGGAACAGCAGGAACAAGCCGCCTTCCTTCGAACCGACTTCGTAGGGGAAGAAGAACAGCAGGTTGGTGATCAGACCGCCGAGGATCGTGATCACGAACGCCACGATGAAGGAGACGTGCTGACCCAGGCTCACGAGAATCAGATAGTACTCGAGCGCCAGCACCCAGCGGCTCACGTACTCGAGTCCCAAGGCCTGCCAGAAGCGCCGCGGTGTGCGATGGTAGAAATCGGACACCTGGCGGTCGATTTCGATCAATGCCGGACGCCGATCCTCGAGAAGATGGCCCAGCCGGCGCAGCAGTGGAACGCGCTGCAGCAGGTTGAGGGTTCGGGTGAGCAAGTCGCGCCGGTGACCGGCGAGAATCACGACGATCAGCGCGCCTGAGACCAGCATGGCGCCGGCGAGCAGCGAGTCGAGTCCCGCGCTGGCCGGGAGCAACACCAACGCGATCGCCAATGCCGTCACCCAGCCGAACATGAAACTCAACGTGCGCAGCACGTTGTGGATCAGCACCGACGCCGCGGCGCGCCGGATGCCGACGACGCGGCCCGCCGCCCCGACCCGGAACGGCTCGCCGCCGAAGTTGAGCATCGGCGTCAGAAAGTTCAGTGCAAAGCCGCTCGTGAACAGCGCGTAGGCACGCCAGAACGAGAGCGTCGGGCGGTTCTCGCCGTTGCCGAGAATCACGCGCCACGCGGCGGTATTGCAGACGTACACGAGGCCGTACGAGGCGAAGATTACGGGAAACATCGGGCCTGTATGCCGCGCCTCGGCGACCAGCGCGCCGAACCCGACGCGGTGGATTAGATACGCCAGCACCGCGGCGCCGACGAGGAAACACAACAGCAGGGTCCGGCGCTTCACGCGTCCTCGGGAAAGTGCTGCATGCTTCCGGTGCGGGCGGCGGTGTAGGCCAGCTCCAGCACCGTCGCGACCGTGCGGATGTCGGCGATCGCCTCGGCGCGCACCCCGTTGTCCATGGCGCGCGCGAACGATTCGAACAGCTCGGCGAACCACTCGTGGTAAGCGGCCTTGCTCGTGGCGGCGGCGACGTCGTGCCGCTCCACCTGGGCGCCGCGCTGCAACACGAGCTCGGCGCCGTTCCAATCGATCGCGCCGGACTCGCCCACGAAGCGCACGCGGTTTTCGCGCCCGGCGCCGGCCCAGGTGAGCAACATCGTGGCGAGGCGGCCGGGATACTCGAGCAGGATCGTCGCCGTATCTTCGACGTCGTAGGCGGTGTGACGCAGATGTCCGGTCCACGCACTCACGGCGCGCGGCGTACCGGCGATGTCGAGCAGCTGATAGATGAGATGTGTACCGTGGTCGAGCAGCACGCCGCCCAGGCTCTTCGCGCTCCGCCCACGCCAGGGAACCGCGTCGCGCTGCGCGCCCGGATCGGCGGCGGGCCGATGCACGGTCCACTCCGCCAGGTGCCAGCGGCCGATCGCGCCGCTCGAGAGCCATTCGACCACCTGTCGCCAGACGGGATTGAAGCGGTATTGGTGACACGCCATCACGACCCGCCGCGCCCGGGCCGCCGCGGCAGCCAGGGTGTCGGCCTCGCGCCGTGTGGTCGCGACCGGCTTCTCGCACAGGACATGGTAGCCGCGCGACAGCCCCCACAGCGCGAGCTCGAGGTGCGTCGCGGTCGGGGTGCAGATGTCGATGAAGTCGATCGGGCCCAACGCGTCGACGCCGTCGCGGTCGACGAGCGGCAGGTCGGCCAGCGGCGCGACCGGCGCGGCGTCCATTACGCCGACGATGTGAAGGCGGTCGCGCACCGTGGGGTGCGTTTGGTAGGCGGGGAAGTGCGACCCTCGCGCGACTCCTCCTGCCCCGACGACGATTCCGCGGTAGGAGCGCGGTTCAGCGGATACGCGCGTAGCCATCGGCCGGACCACCGGCCTCACCGAGCAACGCGGCGGCCTGCGTTTCCTGAGTAAGGATGATTCCGGCGAGCACGACGTTCAGCGCGGTCGCGGTAATCCAGGGGAACAGTGCCGCCCGTGCCTCGACGGCAGCCAGGGCCAGCAGCGCAAAGCGGAAATTCTGACCGAGCCACGCGCACCACCACAACAGCGGCCGCAGCCGCTGCGTGTACGCCTCGTCGACCGCCGACACCTGCCCCGCGCGGACCGCGCGCACCAGCCGCACGGTGCGGGGGAAGAAGAACGCCTGCCGCCGCACGTAGTCGCGGTACAGCCGCGCGCCGAATCGGGACAAGCCGGACTGACCACCCGCGGGCGCGTCTTCGGGGAGGTCGAGCTCACCGCCTTCGCCATCGGCGACCTCGAGAAACGCGTTGCGCACGAAGTCGACCGCCGCGCTCTGCAGCGAGTGGCTCCACCCCGCGATGGCGATCAGCAGCACTGCGCTCCATCCCCAGTCGGCGTGGAGCAGCCGCACGAGGAGATGGCCGTAGAGGCTGATGAAACGCACGCTGTCGCCGGAGCCGTCGAGCAGCCGCCCCAGCCGGCTCGACGTTCCACGCATGCGGGCCAGCTGGCCGTCGGCGCTGTCGAAGATGTCGGAGACGATGAACAGCGCCACGCCGACGAGGTTCACGGTGCGGCTGTTGTAATAGAAGAGATGGCCCGCCAGCACGCCGACGAGCATTCCCCACACCGTCACCTGATTGGGGGTCACGGCTGTCGGCGCGAGCGCGCGCGAGAGACGCAGACCGGCCGGGCGGAAGAACCGCAGGTCGATCCACTCCTCGATGGCCTCGCCTTTATGCGCTAATGCGTTGGGCAGTGTCACGCAGGACCTCGCGCATCGTGGCCAGTGCTTCCATGGCCTGCTCCTCGCCGATGACCAGCGGCGGGTTGATGCGCACTTCAGGGTTGTAGATCATGGCGATAACGCCGCGCTCCAGCAGATCGTGGAAGATGCGGCGGGTGATCTTCTTGTCGAGCAGCGTTCGGGTCCCTGGCTGCACGAGGTCGAACCCGAGCATCAAGCCGCGGCCGCGCACGTCGCTCACAATTGGAATCGTTTCTTCCCAGCGCTTCATCTCGGCGAGCATCGTTTCGCCCAGCCGCCGCGAGTGCTCGACCAGTCCGTCTTCGATAATCGTTTCGACGGTGACGCGGGCGGCGGCGGCGGCCAGCGGGTTGCCGCCGTAGCTCGACGAGCTGCCGCTCGGGTTCGCGAACGGCTTGGCGAACGCGATCGACTCCCGCATGATGACCCCGGTCATCGGGAATCCGCCGCCAAAGCCCTTGCCGATCGTAATCACGTCGGGCACGATGCCCTCATGCTCCACCGCGAACATCTTGCCAGTGCGCCCGAACCCGGTGATCATCTCGTCGCAGATCAGGAGTGCGCCAAGCTCGTCGGCAGTGCGTCGCAGGACCTTCAGGTAGCCGGGCGGGGGAACGATGTTGCCGGCAGTCCCCTGGATCGGCTCGACGATGATGGCGGCGATGTCGTTGCTCGTCTCGACTGCGATCTTCTGTTTCAGGAACTGCACGCAGTGCCACTCGCACGACGGGAACGTCTTGTCGAAGGCGCAGCGGGCGCAGCCGGCGTACGGTGTGGAATAGGCGCCGGGATGCAGCGGTCCGAGCCCGTGCTTGAACGAGCTGCCGAGCAGCGGCAGCACACCCCGCGTCTTGCCGTGGAAGCCGCCCCAGAACCCGATGACTTCGCGCCGCCCCGTCTGCGACTGCGCGAGCCGCAACGCCGCCTCCACCGCCTCGGCGCCGCTCGAGTAGAACTGCGTGCGGTTGAGATCGCCCGGTGCGAGGTGCGCCAGCAGCTGTACGAGGGCGGCACGGTTCTCCGTCGTGAAACTGCCGACGTGGACGCGCTCCAGCTGCCGCTGCATCGCCGCGACGTAACGCGGGTGCGCGTAGCCGAGGCTCGCGACGGCGACCCCGGCGAGCAGGTCGATATAGCGGTTGCCGTCCACGTCCCACAGCACCGCGCCTTCGCCGCGATCGATCGAGAGGCGGCTGAACAGCGCCACGCTCTGGGTGCCGGGCGCCAAATGCTCGGCCTCGGCATCGAACAGGCTCTGGGAACGCGGGCCCGGCACCTGCAGCAGACGTTCTATCGCGGTCATGACCTCGCTCGCATGCGATCCACCACGTACCCGGCGATCGCGTCGGCCGCCGCGTCGCGGAACGGCGCGAAGCTGGGCCAGTCGTTGATGTCGATCAGCACCGGCCGATCAGGCTCGGGAAACGCCACGTCCCCCCCGAACACTTCGAGACCGAGCAGCGCCGCCGCCTCGAACGCCAGCGCGCGCAAGCGGTCGCCATCCAGCTCGGGAGCCGCGGCCGCGGCGCCGGCTCCCCCATCCGCCCGGTAATAGCGGAAGAAGCGCCCGTCCGCCACTCCATAGAACTTCACCACCGGGCCCTCGACGTGCTCCTGCACTGCCACCCACGGGATGGCGCGCGCCGTAAAGGCGGTCATCGCCGCCGCCAGCCCGGACCGGGTCGTCGCGACCACGTCCTCGGGGCGCTCCGCGTGGACGTCGCCCCGTTTCATCCACAAGCGCCGTCCGTCGCTGCCGAGCGACGCGAGATGGACGTCCGTGGCCACCGTCGCCGAGCTCGGCACGACGACGGTACGGGGAAAGGCGATGCGGCTGCCGGCGAGCTGCCGCACCAGGCGATGGCGGTGGCAGTTGAGCACGCTGGAGGGCCGGTTCAGCACCACCGCCCCGTCGAGCTCGAGCGGCATGAGCCGCTCCGAGGCGAGCGGCCCCTGGCACATATTGAGGTACAGCGGCACCGCGGGGAGGCGGCCCTGCTCGATGTCGGCTTCGCTCACCGCCGTGACGCGCCAGCCCCGGGACGTCAGATGCGCCACGGTCCCGTCGAGAATCGCCGTGTCGTTGGAACGGTGCTGCATCGGGGAATAGCTGGGACTGCGATAGATGGCCACAAAATCGGTCATCGGGGTCGCGCTCACGCTCACCACCGGATCAGATCTCGGGCGAGGCCA
Source organism: Gemmatimonadales bacterium (assembly GCA_035718325.1). Taxonomy (GTDB): domain Bacteria; phylum Gemmatimonadota; class Gemmatimonadetes; order Gemmatimonadales; family GWC2-71-9; genus DASTHG01. Next base: position 5,114 of record DASTHG010000487.1, read on the forward strand.
GCCACGCGTTCGCGAGGCTCAGATCCGTCGCCCGGTCGAGGTCGATGATACGCGGCACGTCGATCGTGGCAACACGAACCTGCCGATGTCGCACGAGCCAGTCGAGAAAACCGCGCATCCGTGACACGCCCAGCCGCAACGCCTCTTGGGCGAGGGGCCGGACAGTCGGTCCGAGCGCGTACACCCCGCCAGTGACACAAGGGGCGGCGCCGGGGACCTGCTCGAACGCCACCACGTCCCCGGTGGCCGTCCGCGTCACGTACAAGCCAGACTTGTCATTGACGAAACTCGTCACAGCCAACACGACGAAAGCTCCCTCCGCTAACCTTGCCGCAGCCTGTCGCGCGACCGCGTGCCAATCGTCGCGGCGCATGACTGTGTCGACCATGCTACACAATACCGCACCAGGCGGCGCGGCCTCGAGCCCCGTCACGAAGGTGTGCAGCGACGTCGGCGTGCGGCAAGGAACTACGCGGAAGGGCACCGCGAAGTGCCACGTCGCGAGGGCCGCGACGAGACCCGGTGCGTCGTCGCGGGCCGCGCAGGTCAACGTCTCGCATCCCACCGCGGCGAGCGCGTCGAGCACTCGTTGCGCCTGCGGTCGCCCGCCGATCGGTACCAGCGCCTTGGTCTCAACGACGCCGTCGGCGCGCATCCGCGATCCTTCACCGCCTGCCAGCACCAAGCCCTGGAATTTCACGCCAGCACCTGCGCGAACTCGGGCAGCGATGCGACCCGCGTATGCGGCGGGGCGTCGGCGGCGGCGCGGCGCTCGGGCGGCGCCATCCAGCAGGCGCGCAGGCCCAGCCCCAGCGCGGGTCGGATGTCGGCTTCGAAGTTGTCACCCACCATCCACGCGTCGGCGGGCGACGCGCCCAGCGCGTCCAGGGTCGCGTGGAAGATCCGGGGATCCGGTTTCTCGATGCCCAGCACCGTCGAATCGCTGGCCACGGCAAACAGCGGGCTGAGGCCGAGCTCGTCGAGGCACGGTTTCAGGTTCCCCGTGAAATTGGAGATGATGCCGAGGCGGTAGTCCTGCTGCAGGCGCTCGAGGATCGGACGGTTGCGCGCGACGATGCGCACCGCGGGCGCATGCACCGCGGTGACGAGCCGCTGCGCCTGGCGCGCGAGGTGCGGCTCGTCGGGGAGCAGCGGCAACAGGCAGCGCACCTGGGCCTCGATGGCGGCGCGGAATCCGAGACGGCGAATCTCGGGCAACGCCGCCAAGGCGGCGTCCGACGCCTGGTAGACCGGCTCGAACGCCGTGAAGTCGAGCGCGCCGCCCGCCTCCTGGTACGCCGTGTGGAAGCGCCGGGCCCAGGGGAGGCCGTCGGCATCGAGGGTCCCGCCGAAATCGAACAGCAGCACGTGGGGGCTCATACGAGTCGCCGAAGGGACCCGGCCCGCTCGCGATCAGTCACCGGGATGATGTACACTCCATGAGGACGTGCGGCCACCGCGGAGGGCACTGTGCAGCAACGGAAGCTGGGATCTCAGGGTCTGGTCGTTTCGGCACTGGGACTGGGATGCATGGGGATGTCCGAATTCTATGCCGGCCGCGACGACGCCGAGTCGCTGGCGACGATCGACCGGGCGCTCGCGTTGGGCATCACGTTTCTGGACACGGCCGACGCATATGGCCCGCACACCAACGAGCGGCTCGTCGGCCAGGCGGTGAGGGGCCGGCGCGACCGCTTCGTGATCGCCACCAAGTTCGGCAACGTGCGCGGGGCCGACGGCAGCTGGGCGGGGATCAGCGGCCGCCCCGACTACGTAAAGGCCGCGTGCGATGCCTCACTCGCCCGCCTCGGCGTGGACCGGATCGATCTGTATTACCAGCACCGCGTCGATCCCGAAGTGCCGATCGAGGACACCGTCGGGGCGATGGCGGATCTCGTGAAAACGGGGAAGGTGCGCTTCCTCGGGCTCTCCGAAGCCGCTCCAGCCACCATCCGGAAAGCGCACGCGACGCATCCGATCTCCGCCCTGCAGACCGAGTACTCGTTGTGGACGCGCGACCCCGAAGACGAGATCCTCGCCACGTGTCGCGAGTTGGGGATCGGGTTCGTGGCGTACAGCCCGCTGGGACGCGGCTTCCTGAGCGGCCGATTCAAGAAACCCGAGGACCTGCCGGCGGACGATTACCGCCGCAACAACCCCCGCTTTCAAGGCGAGAATTTCTCCCGTAATCTGGCGCTCGCCGAAGCCGCGCAGGCATTGGCACGGGAGAAGCAGTGCACCCCGTCCCAACTGGCGCTCGCCTGGGTGCTGGCCCAGGGCGATGACATCGTGCCGATCCCTGGGACCAAACGCCGCCGCTACATCGACGAGAATGCGAAAGCGACCGCGGTGGTGTTGAGCCCTGAGGACCTGCGGCGCATCGACCGCGCCATCCCGCGCAACTCGGCGTCCGGCTTGCGCTACCCCGAGGCGGGAATGAAGCGCGTCAACCTGTGAGCGCCGGGGCGTGAAGGCGATTCGCGTTCGCGCGACGGGCGGCCCCGAGGTCCTGCAGATCGAGACGATCCCCACACCGTCTCCTCGACCGGGCGAGCTGCTGATCCGGGTCGAGGCGGCAGGTGTGAATTTCATCGACCTCTATCAACGGTCGGGCGCATACCCGATGCCCACGCCGTTCACTCCCGGGCAGGAGGCGGGCGGGACCGTCGCCGCCGTTGGCACCGGGGTGAGCGGGTTCGCGGTGGGCGATCGCGTGGCCTGTTACGCCGGCGGCTTGAGCGCCTATGCGGAGTACGCGATCGCGCCGGCCGACAAAGTGGTGTCGCTCCCCGCCGGTGTGACCACCGCGCAGGGCACTGCCGTACTGCTCCAGGGAATGACGGCCCATTACCTCGCGTGCACGACATACCCCCTCCATCCCGGGGACACCTGCCTCGTGCACGCCGCCGCCGGCGGGGTCGGGTTGCTGTTGTGCCAGCTCGCCAAGCGGCGCGGTGCCCGCGTCATCGGCACCGTGTCGACCGCGGAGAAAGAAGCGCTGGCGCGCGGTGCGGGAGCGGATGAGATCATCCGCTACACCGAGGTGGACTTCGCCCCCGAGGTGAAACGGCTGACCGGCGGTACCGGCGTCCAGGTGGTCTACGACTCGGTCGGGAAAACGACGTTTACGGCCGGCCTCGGGTGCCTCGTGCCACGGGGCTTGATGGTGCTGTACGGTCAATCGAGCGGTGCGGTCGAACCGCTCGAACCACAAATCCTCAACCAGCGTGGCTCGCTGTTTCTCACGCGACCCACGCTGGCACACTACGTGGCGGCCCGCGCCGAGTTGGAGCAGCGCAGCGGCGACCTGTTCCGCTGGATCCAGGAGGGAACGCTGCACGTTCGTATTGACCGCGAGCTTCCGCTCGCCCGCGCGCCAGAGGCCCATGCCGCGCTCGCCAGCCGCACTACGACCGGAAAAGTATTGCTCCTGCCGTAAGCCCCGTCAGGGTGTCGTGACGACGACGTAGCTCCCGCGGCGGGTGGAGTCGGGGACGAGCCTCCAGCCGACGTTGAGATCCAGCGACCACCCGCGGCCGGTCACATGTCGGCCCGGCGGGAGCTCACCCACAGGGGCCTCGATGGTGAGCACGGCCATGTCGTTGCGCACCAGCACGCCGCCTGAATCGATCGACAACGAGCCCCACGGCCCGTTGAACGAGCCCGTCGGGTATATCGTGTGGCTCAAGTCGTAGCCGATCAGCGTATTGGGATCGAAGCCCCACGCCAGAGAATCGCGCGATTGCCGGAATGAGATCGTCGGACCTTCCACCAGGCGCGCCTGATACGAGCGCATCGCGGGGGCGCGGGCCAGCTCCCGAGCGCCTTCCTCGGAATCCACCTGCGCCCATCCATACTCTCGGGCGCGATCGCGTGCCGCCGAGCCGAGCCTGGGCGGCGGCCGGAACTGGATCGCCTCGGCAAGGAGTCCTGCGGGATCGCGGTGCGTGCGAACCTGCGTGCGCCACGCGGGAGCGAAGCGATCGAGCAGGACGCCAAGAGCGGGCCCGGTCCCGTACGCGAACCCGCGCACGTAGGTGCCCAGGTGCTCGCGCTCGGTCACCACGCGGGCGACCCGGGCAGGAGTGAGGCCGGTCATCTGGAGAGCCAGTCGCTCGCCATTGTACTCGGGGAGGCCCTCCTGCATCTCGAGGCTCGTTTCGAGCGAGTCGGATCCGGGGAACAGCGAGCGTCGGTAGGCGCGGAACAGCAGAGCGTTGGCCACATGACGGCGGACGTCCGTTGGGGCGCTGTCCGTAGCGACCAGCGCGCGGGCGAGCGCGCGATACTCGAGCCGCAGCCAGGTGCGGCCGGCGCGGGTATCGAGCTGGTTGTTCAGGGCGTCCCTGGCGCGGAGGCCGAGGGCGTTTTGTTCGCGGTGAAAGACTTCGTGCAACAGCAGGGCGATGCGGCTGAAACGGTCGTCGGGCAACGGCAGCACGACCATGGTCCATTCCCGGTCCTGCCAGGTGAAGGACGTGTTCGCGACCCCTTGATCGGACGGCAGGGCGGTGACATAGCCGTCGTTCATCGGCACGTAGGGCCAACCCGGGACTGTGTCGTTCGCCACCACGAGATGCGAGCGGCGGCTCACCAGAGCGATCGGGCCGCACAGGTTGCGCCCCCACAGGGTGCCATGATCCGCTTCGCAGGCGGCCCGCGCCTCGCGCAGTCCGCCCAGCGCGCTGCCGGTGTCGATCGCCTGGGCGGCGAGCCGGGCGGCCGCGGTGCCGAGGGCAAGGCCAGTCAGAACTTTCCATACGCCACGCATGGTCACGCTCCGCCGTCGATGTTCTACAATATATGAGATATAGCGAGGACAAATCGTCGCACGCGCACCGCTCCGACTAGTGTGGGGAGGTGCTCCCGGGAAGGCGGCCCCGCCAGTAGAAGCTGCCGTCGGGACGGAGCCGGATATTCAGGTCACCGCTTCCCGCCCCGCCGCGGATCACGAGTCGGCGGTCGTCTTGCAGCAGCCGCTCGGCGGCGACCGGGGCGCCGTCGACGGTCGCCCGGACTACTCGGGGCCCGTCGAATTCGAGCACAAACGACCCCGCGGCATCATGCGCGGTGACGATGCGATGGGCGGGGTCTCGAGTGAGGACGGCGCCCCCCAGCAGGAGGAGCGCCGCTGCGGCGCCGGCCAAGCGGTGGACGCGCGGCGCATGGAGGCACACGCCGACGACATCGCGCCAGAACGCAGCAACCGATTCCCGGGCGCGCAGTTCGCACAGGTCGCCGAGGATCTCCTCGCGGCGGTCGCGATCCACGATCCAGGCGACCAGAGAAAGAACGTCCGGCATCTACGTGCGCGCCGGCGCGGGTGCGCCGAGCTGGCTGCGAATCCGTTGCATGGCGCGGAGCGCGGTCGACCCGGCGCCGCTGATGCGGAACACCCGCTTGCGCCGTCCCCCGCGTTCCGCCGTCGCGGCGCCAACGCTGGAGCGCACCAGTCCTTTGCGCTCCAAGCGATCGAGCGTGGCATATACGGCGCCCAGCGAGATCGTCTCGCCCGTCTCGGCCTCGAGCTCGGCACGGATCGAGACCCCGTACCCGGAGCCGTCGAGTCCCAGCACGGCGAGCAACACGAGCTCTTCGAACGCGCCGATCCGTGACATGATTCTATTATGTAGGGGAAATCGCCGAATCGGAAGCCTTGAGGGACAGCGCCAGGATATCGGTGGAAGGAGCGAAGCCATAGCGCGCGTACAGCGTGCGGCTCTTTGCGCTGGGCCAGAGAATGACGGTGTCGGCCCGGCGCTCGCGGCACCAGGCGAGGGCGGCCTCGACGAGGGCGCTCCCCGGTCCGCCGCGGGCCTGGGGGCGCACATACAGGTTGGTCAGATAAACGTGCCGTTCGGGCTCACCGGCGCCGGGGTTCGGCACCTTGTCCACCACTTCGAGCCACACATGGCCCACCGTGGTGCCCTCCTTTTCGGCGATGAGGCAATGCCAGGCCGAGCCCGGGACGAGCCGCTCGCGCATCCACGTCGTGCAGCGCACGATGAATGCGTCGCGCGCTTCGGCGGCGGGGCGCTCCGCGGCGCGGAATTCGTAGCGTAGCCGCGCGAGCTCGGCGGCATCGGCAGTCGTGGCGGATCGGACGGTCAACATGCCCGCACGATATCGGTAGCCGACGGGACGGCAAGGCCCTATCGTTCGCGGCAACGGAGAGTTCACATGCTCCTGTCTGTCTGGCTCGGTCTCGTTGCGGTGCCGGTCCCTGCATCGCCAGACACCTTGGCGGGGCAGGTCGTCGACACAGCGCGGCACCCGTTGGCCGGCGCCACCGTCTCGCTCGTGGAGCTGCATCGTACGACGGCGACCGACTCGAGCGGCCGCTTTTCCTTCGCCGATATCGGGTCCGGCCACTTTACACTGGTCGTGTCCCAAATCGGGTTCGCACCGGCGGTCCGTCCGATTGCCGTGCCCGCTGGGAGTGCGATCGCGATTGTTCTCGCACCGACGGCGTTCGACCTCGCCGCGGTGACCGTAACGGCCACGCGCGCGCCGGCCGATCCCATGTCGTCTCCGCTGCCCACCGCGAGCCTCCAGTCGACCGCGTTGTCCCGCGAGTACCGTGTCTCATTGGCGCACGCGCTCGAATCGCTCGCCGGCGTGCGGGCCCTCACGACAGGCGGTGAAATCGGCAAGCCGGTGATCCGGGGCCTCTCGGGCGCGCGGGTGCTCGTGCTGGGCGACGGCAATCGGCTCGAGGACTATTCCTGGAGCGACGAGGACGGGCCGTCGATCGAAACGCGACTGGCCGAGCGCGTGGAGGTGATTCGCGGTCCCGCGAGCGTGCTCTACGGCTCGGACGCGCTCGGCGGGGTCGTGAACGTGATTCCGGAGGATGTCCCCGACCCCCGTGCCCCGCGTGCCGGTCCCCGCGGGCAGTTCGAAGTCTACGGCGCCAGCAACAACCACGAGTTCGGCAGCGACCTGCACGCGCAGGGGACGGCCGGCGGTCTGGGGTGGCTCGCCGGTATCGTCGGGCGGCACTCGGAGGCGCTCCAAACGCCCGCGGGAGAGCTCGACAACACGGGGTTCACGGCGTTCTCCGGGGAAGGAGCAGTCGGCGCGCGCGGCACGTGGGGCAAGGCAACGCTGCGGTTCACCCATTATGGCGGCGAGTTCCATCTACTCGAAGCCGACACCGCCCAGAATCCGCCGGCTCCGCCACCCGGGGGAGGACAGGATCCGGGACCGGTTCGCAAACTGACCGACGATCGCGTGCAGCTCGGCGTCACGCATCCGGCGGGCGGGCTGCTGCTCGAAGCCAAGGGCCAGTTCCAGCGGCATTGGCTGGCCGAAGTGGTCGAGGGAGACACGGCGTCGACCGAGAAGGGGTTCGACCTGCTGCTCAACACGACGAGCCTCGACCTGCTGGCCCATCATGGCGCCGGACGCCGCGTCGCCGGGACGCTCGGCGCATCGGCGTATTTCCAGAATAGCGCGACGCGCGGCCAGGAGCCGCTGGTGCCCAACGCGCAGGCGTCCGGTGCGGCGGCATACGCCTACGAGCAAGTGAGTCTCTCCGACCGTTGGCGACTGCTGGCCGGTGCTCGGGTGGATCTCCGGCGGCTCACCGCCGACTCCAATCCCGACCTCGCAGTGTCCCGCGCGCGGCGCGACTACACCAACTGGTCGGGCGATATCGGTCTCGTGTTTCGTCCAGCAGAGCGTGTTGCGTTCTCCATGAACGCCGGCCGCGCCTGGCGGGCGCCGACGTTGTTCGAGCTGTTCACGAACGGGCCGCATCCGGGAGAGGCCCGCTTCGAGGTAGGGGAGTCGACACTCGAGCCCGAAGCCGGCTTCAACCTCGACGCCAGTATCCGCTGGCAGTCGAGCCACGCCCGCGTCGAGGTGTCGGCGTTCCGCAATCGCATCGCGCGGTACATCTACATCGCTCCGACTGGCACGGACACGCTGCTGCCCGGCATGGCTGACGCGCTGCCGGTGTATCGCTACCAGCAGGCGGACGCGGTGCTCTTGGGAAGCGAGGCGTCCCTGGAAGTTGCGGCGAGCACGGCCCTGGTGTTCTCGGCGCGCGTCGACTACGTCCGCGGCGAACGTCAGTCGGATCAGCAGCCCCTGCCACAAATTCCCCCGCTGCGCACCAAGCTCGGCGCCGAATGGCGCGGGGTGAACGCCAACGGCGGACTCGATGTGGACCTCATTGCGCGGCAGACGCGCCTTTCGCCCTTCGACCTCGGCACGGCAGGCTACGGATTGCTCGATCTCTACGGCGGCCTGGATCGCCGCTTCGGCTCACGGCCGGTGCGCATCGAACTACAGCTTCGCAACGCGCTGAATACGCGCTATCGCGATTTCCTCAGCCGCTACAAGGCGTTCGCGCTCAATCCCGGCCGCAACGTCGTCGTCCGGCTGTCGACCGAGTTGTGATGGTCCCGCCGGCGGGCCGGTCGCTCCTGCTGGCGCTGCTGTGTACCGCGGCCCCCCCGCTTGCGGGACAGGTCGTGACCCGCGCCGACCTCGAGCGGCTGCGGGCGACGGCCGTGCGTGTCCCCGTCATCCTGCAGGCCGGGAAACCCACCGCCGATACGCTGCGCCCCGATGTCACATCGCTGCGCCTCGGGCCGACGCAGGTCCTCGTCGCCGAGCTGCGCGACACGTCGCATCGCTTTCTGCCGTTCTTGTTTCTCGCCGCCGATCCGCACGCCAACCAGCCGCTCGCGCTGCGCCCCTACGTCGAAAGCACGGCGCTCGAGTACACCGGCACCACGTTTCGCGGCTCCGTCGCCCTCGGTCTCGTCGACACGCTGCAACCCGCCCGCACCGCCACGCTTCCCGTGCCGATCTGGTTTCACCTGTCGGCTGAGGCAGGAGAGGTGAATCCCGCGGACGTCCCGATCCGCCACACCAGCCTGCCGCCGTCGCGGGCGGTGGTGACGGCCGCGACTCCGGGCGACTCGCTGCGCGTCCTCATTCAGCCGGCGCTCACGCTCACCCCGATCACCACCTGGCTCGCAGCGCACCGCACGTTGCTCGCGCTCGAGCCGGCGACGGCGCGGATCGCGGGATTCGGGCTGGGGCGTACCGAGCTGCACGTGACGCTCGTCGAGGGCGCGGGAGCCGCGCGCCGGGACGTGGTATTGAGCGCGCGGCGCGGGACACCCGATCCGAGCATCGTGTCGCTGACGGGTGGCGAGACGGGACGCAGCACGATCCGCTCGAGCGGCGTGGGCCGCGATACGATCACGGCCACGAGCGGTGTACTGCGCGCTGCCCCGCTCGAGCTGGTGTACGGGTGGCCGCTGCTGTTTCTCGCCGCGGCGCTGCTCGGCGGCGTGGTCGGCAGCGTCATGGACTGCGAGGCGATTCGTCGCCGCGGAACGCCTGCGTCGCGGCGGGCCTACGTCCTGAGCGGCCTCTCCGCAGGGCTGTTCGCCGCCGTCGCCATCGCTATTGGGCTCAACGTCACCGGTGTGGACCTCCCCGCAACGTCGGGGGAGGCGGTGGTTTTCGTCGCAGCCGCGCTCGGGACGGTGCTCAGTTTGCGGGGCCTGCGGCGCGCGCTTCCCGGGTTCGGGAAGCTGCTCGAGCGGGAAGCGGCGCCGGGCTCCTAGCGCTTCCGCTTTTTCTTCGAAGCCTTTGACGTTACGGTTTTCTTCCTGACAGTTTTCTTCTTGACGCTCTTTTTCTTGACGCTTTTCTTCTTGACGCTCCTCGTCTTTACAGTCACAGCAACCGAATGCACCGCAAACGCGGCCCCCTGAGGATCGACGCAGGTCGCGATGCGGCCACCGCCGGGGACGTCCATTGGGCCGCTGAGCACCCGGCCGCCGAGCTGGGTGACCACATCGGCGGCGCGATCGGCGTCAGGCACGTAGGCATACATCAACCACGCCGCTATCCCCGGCTTGTCCGCAGGCCGCTTGTAGAACGCGCCGAGGTCGATCGTCCCGCCACTGCGTCGGTACATCTGATAGGTCCCGTCGGGGCCCATGTCCATCGCGCCGGACTTTTGCCATCCGAACAGGGCTTGATAGAACGACCAGGCGGCATTCGGGTCGGGGGCGGCGAGCTCGTGCCAGGAAAAACCGCCGATCTCCGCCTCATCCGAGCTGGGGCGCGGGGTCTCTGGCGTGTACAGGGAGAAGACGATGCCCTGGGGATCGGCGAGGATTGCGTAGCGTCCCACCCCGGGAACGCTCTTGGCAGGGATGCGCACGCGCCCGCCGAGCCCTTCGGCGTGGCGGATGGTGGCGTCGACGTCCGGCACGGCGACATACATCAACCAGTGCGGCGCGAGGCCGCGGCGCCGTTCGTCCTCGGACTGGCGCATCACGCCCCCGCGTTGCTTTCCGCCGCTCGTCCACATGCGGTAGTCGGGCATGCCCGGGAACTGCTCGATGCCCCATCCCACCACCTGGCGGTAGAAGCCGATTGCGGCGTCGGGATCGGGCGTCATCAGCTCGTGCCACGCGAACCGGCCGCGGGTGACTGCGGTTGGCATGCAATTCCTCCCTACTCGTGTGTCCTACGATGCGACAACCGCTCGAGCGCCTGCTGCACGGCATCGCGGGTGTCGGCGTGCGTGAGCTTGTCCCGGATCCCTGTCAACCGGGACGTCGCCAGTGTGTCGGGGAGCGCGTTTTCCATCGCGATCAACGCCCAGCGCCGCACCGCCGGACGGCTGTCGTCCAGGTGTTGGGTCAAGAGATCGAGTGCGCGGCTCGATCCGCGCGCGCCGAGCACGGCCAGCACGAACGACGGGTCGACGCCCGAGCCGACCGCACTGTCGACCGGACTCACGAAACTGGTGTCATTCGCCTGGAGGATCGCTTCGTACGCGCCGAGCGTGATGGCATCGCGATACGAAGGCGTCGCCAGCCCGGTGGCGATGAGCGGGCGCCGCGCGGCGCTGTCGAGCCGCGCCAGAGCGACGAGCGCGCGGGCTCGCACCTCGTAGCTCTTGTCGTGCTCCCAGGCGGCTCGCGCCAGCGTCGCCGCCCTGGGGTCCGTGATCTTGGCGAGCGCGGTAGCGGCCCCGGCTCGAACCTGCGCGGACGTATCCGCAAGCGCGCGCTCGAGTGCCGGCAGCGCCTGCCCGGCCGGCGCATCGCCCAGCGCGAGCGCGGCGGCGCGGCGCGTGAGGAAGTAATCGGCGGACGTGGCGGCGCGCGCCAGCGCGGCGACCGCCGCCGAGTCGCTCATCCGTTCGGACAGCCGATCGATCAC
>DASTHG010000488.1:0-7808 GCA_035718325.1 Gemmatimonadales bacterium
GGGAGGGGATGTGGGAGTATCTCAAACCGCAGAATGACGAATTCAGAATGCAGAATGAAAAGATGCCCGAGGCTGGAAAGCCGGACGCAGGACTTCAGCATTCTGCATTCATCATTCCGAATTCGCCTCTTCCTCCTATCGACCGCACCCCGAAGCTCTATATCGGCGGCAAGCAGGTCCGTCCCGATCAGGGCTACAGCCGCCAGGTCCGCGCGGCGGACGGACGGCTACTCGGCGAGGTGGGAGAAGGGAACCGCAAGGATATCCGCGATGCCGTCGAGGCGGCGCACGCGGCGGCAGAGTGGGGTCGCGGGGCGGGGCACCTGCGGGCCCAGATCCTCTATTACATCGCCGAAAATCTGTCGACCCGGACCGCCGAATTCGCCGCCCGCATCGGTGCGATGACCGGCGTGAGCGGCGACGCCGCCCGGGGCGAGGTCGAGGCCACGATCGCCCGGCTCTTCACCTATGCGGCCTGGGCGGACAAGTACGACGGGGCGGTGCACCAGGTGCCGATTCGCGGCGTGACGCTCGCCATGCAGGAGCCGATCGGCGTGATCGGGATCGCGGCACCCGCCGTGGCACCGCTGCTCGGCTTCGTGTCGCTCGTTGCCCCGGCGGTCGCGGTCGGCAACACCGTCGTGGCGATTCCATCGTCCCAGCACCCGCTTGCCGCCACCGATTTCTACAGCGTGCTCGAGACGTCCGACCTGCCGGGCGGCGTGATCAACATCGTTACGGGCGACGGCGACGTCCTGTCCAGGATTCTCGCCGAGCATTTGGATGTCGATGCGATGTGGTACGGCGGCGGAGCGGTGGGGGCCAAGGCGGTCGAGGAGGCATCGGCGGGGAACATGAAGCGCACCTGGATCCCCGGCGAGCGCGACTGGACGGACCCGAGGGTCGGCGAAGGGCGCGAATTCCTGCGGCACGCGACGCAGGTCAAGAACATCTGGATTCCCTACGGCGAGTGAGCATCAGCTTCGTCGAACACCGCGTCAATTACTCTGAAACCGACCAGATGGGCTTCGTGTACCACGCGAATTATCTGGTCTGGCTGGACATGGCCCGTACGGAACACCTTCGGCAAACCGGGGTGACCTACAAGGACATGGAAGAGCGCGGCGTGTTTCTGGCGGTCACCGAGGCACGCATCCGCTACCGCCAAGCCGCCCGTTACGACGACCTGGTGCGCATCAAATGTTGGGTGCGCGACCTGGCCTCGCGCCGGGTCGTGTTCGGCTACACGGTCGAGCGCGCCGGAACCGCCGAGCTCCTCGCCACCGCGGAAACCGCCTTGATCGCTTTGGACCGCCAGCGCGCGCTCGCCCGCGTGCCGGCCGACGTTACGGACCGCCTGCATGCGATACCGGACCCCGTTCGCCTGTAGTCTCGCGGCCGCGCTGCTGTGGGGCGCCACGCTCGCGGCTCAAGCTCCGCCACCTGTCGACGAGGCGGTCGTGGGCACGATCGCCCATCTCCTCGCCCTCTCGGACGGGCGCCAGTACGACGCCGGCGTATTGTCGCAGGCCCTGCATGCCGACAACCTCAACGTCCGGGTCCAGGCGGCGTTCGCGGCGGGGCGCATCGGCGATCCCGACGCCGTCGATCTCCTGATCCCCGCGCTCAGCGACTCGGCCGTGCCCGTTCAGGCGAGCGCCGCGTTCGCCCTCGGCCTGCTGAAGAGCGTCCGCGCCGTCGATCCCTTGCTCACGCTCGTGCGCAGCGTGGCGCCCGCCGCGCAAGGGCCGCGGGAGATGGAGGCCGTCACGGCGCTGGCCAAGATCGGGGGACCGGAGGGCGCCGCGGCGATCCGCACGATTCTGGAAAGCGCCCCCGTAGGACAAACCGCCGTCCCTCCGGCGGTCAGCACCGCGCTGCTCGAGGCCTGGCGCCTCGGCGCGCGCGCGCCGATCCCGCAGCTCGTCGGCTTCGCCGACAATGCCGACGAGACGGTGCGCGCCCACGCGCTCTATTCGCTGGGGCGGCTGCGCAGCGCATCGGCCGCCGCCCAGCTGCTGCGCGGTCTGAACGACCAGTCGGACGAAGTCCGGGCGATCGCGGCTCGCAGTCTCACTGCGACCCTCGCCGATTCGAGCGGTCTGGGCCGCAGCGCCGTCGCGGCGCGGTTGCGGCCCCTGGTCTCCGACGACAATACCGGCGTGCGCATCAACGCGCTGCGCGCGCTCAGCTCGTTCCGCCGTGATTCCGGTCTGGCCCCGAGCGTCGTGAATGCCCTCACCGATCAGGCGGTTGGGGTCGTGGTCCAGGCGGAGACGACGCTCGGCGCGCTGGGCGGGTCGGCGGCGATCGAGGCGCTGCGCCGCCAGCTCACGAGCCCGACCTTCGGCGTGCGCCGCCAGGCGATCCTCGGGCTCGCCGAAGCCGACAGCGGCGCCGGCAACGGCGCTGCGTCGACCATCGCGGCCAGCGGCGAATGGCGCTGGCGCAGCGTCGCGACCGAAGTGTACGCCATCACAAAAAACCGGTCACGGCTCGAAGCATTGCTCGCCGATCCCGACGGACGCGTCGTAGCGGCCGCGCTCGGGGGCCTCGAGCGCATCGTCCCCGACAACGACACCGCATTCGCCGGCCGCGCCCGGACGCTGCTCACGCACGCCGATCCCGCCGTCCGCAGCGTGGCGGCCGACGTTTTGGCCCGCAACCCCGCGGTCGACGACATCGATCGTCTCATCGCCGCCTACCACCGGGCGCAGAACGATCCCATCGACGACGCCCGCCTCTCGGCGGTGTCGGCGCTGGCGGCGATTGCCGACGGCGGCGCCGCGCCGCGGGTGCGCGTGGTCCAGGCGTTCGTGAGTGGGACCCCGAGGCCCGACGATTACCTCGTGCGGCGTCTGGCCGCCGCGCGGCTCTCCGAGGCGGCGGACGCCTGGGGGACGGGCGCCGGCCCCATCACGACCGGAAAAACCGACGCCGAGTACCGCGACATCGTCCGGCGCTATCTCCTGCCGTCGGCAATGGGACAGCCGAACCCACAGGTCACGATCGAAACCGACCGCGGCACCCTCACCCTCGAGCTGCTTCCGGTACAGGCGCCGCTGACGGTGGCGGCGTTCCTTGCGCTCGTCGACCGGCGCTACTTCGACGGCCAGACGTGGCACCGCGTCGTGCCCAATTTCGTCGTGCAGGCGGGCGATCCCCGTGGCGACGGATGGGGCGGGCCGGGGACGCTGCTGCGCGACGAGCTCAACCCGCTGCACTACACCACCGGCTCCGTGGGGATGGCGTTGTCGGGTCCCGACACCGGCGGCAGTCAATTCTTCATCACCTATTCGACTCAGCCGCACCTCGACGGGACGTACACCATCTTCGGCCGGGTGAGCGGGGACGCGCGCGTGCTGCAGTCGCTCGCCCAGGGCGATCGGATTCGGAGCGTGCACCGGTGAGCCGCCGGGCGGTGCGGCTCGCACTGCTGCTCGGGGTGGCGTGCGCGACACCGGCCACGCTCGCGGGGCAGTTCGGATATTTCGGGCAGAACAAGATCCAGTACCAGAGCTTCGCCTGGCGCGTCCTCCCCGGCGAGCACGTCGACCTCTACTTCTATCCCGAGGAAGAGGAGCTGGCGCGCGTGGCGCTCGGCTACGCGGAGGAGAGTTACGGAGTGCTGGAGCGCCGCTTCAGCCACTCGGTGCAGCACCGCATTCCGCTCATCATCTACGCGTCGCACACCGATTTCGAGCAGACCAACGTTTTGCCCTACGCGCCGCCGGAGGAGCTGCTCGGGGTCACCGATTTCCTGAAGCGGCGCGTGACGCTGCCGTTCACCGGCAATTATGCCGACTTTCGCCATACGCTGCGCCACGAGCTGGTGCACGTGTTTCAGCTGTCGCTCGCCACCGAGGCGTACCTCCGCTATCCGCGCACCACGCACGCCGCGCTGCCGTTGTGGTGGACCGAGGGACTCGCCGAATACTTCTCGGCGGGGGAGGACTCACGCGACGAGATGATCCTGCGCGAGCTGACGGTATCGGGCCGCCTGCCGACGCTCCCCCAGCTCGCCTACGCCGGCGGCGGCATCATTTATCCGATCGGCGGCAGCATTTTACGTTTTCTGGGAACGACGTACGGCGACTGGCGCATCGCCGCGCTGTACCACGACATCTGGAAGTACCAGTCGTTCGACGACGCGCTCCGCGAGTTGTACGGGCGCTCGCTCGCCCAGCTGTCGGACGAGTGGCAATACTGGATGCGGCGCCGCTATTACAGCGACGTGGCGGCGAGCAAGCCCCTCGCCCTCACGGCCTCGCTGATCACGCGGCTCGCGATCAAGCCGACGGCGTATCGCCTTCCGGGTGATACCATGACGCGCGTGTTGTACTTCTCGCCGGCCGACGGCTATGCCAGCATCTACAGCAAGAACCTCGACGGGCACGACACGCACATCGTGGTGCACGGCGAGCGCACGCCGCAGTTCGAGTCGTTTCACTACTTCGAGTCGCGCATCGGCGTGAACCCCGCCGGGATCGCGGTGTTCGGCAGCCGGTTCGAATCGCGCGACGCGCTGATGTTCTGGAATCTCAAGGATGACAAACTCGTCGGCCGCTACCAGTTCTCGGAACTCGTGTCGATCCTGTCGCCCACCTGGGCTCCCGACGGCAAGAGCGTCGTGTTCAGTGGTCTCGCAGTGTCGGGCTATTCCGATCTCTACCGGTTGTGGCTTCCTGAGGGGCGGCTCGAGCGGCTCACGTCGGATCGCTACCAGGACAGCGACCCCTCGGTGAGTCCCGACGGGCGGACGGTCGTGTTCGCCTCCGACCGAACCCCGTTCGGTGAGCAGGGAGCGAAGAATCTGTTCCTGCTCGATCTCGCGACCGGCGCGGTGCGCTACCTGACGTACGGCAACTGGCAGGATGAGACGCCGCGTTGGGCTCCGTCGGGACGCATCTGGTTCACGAGCGATCGCGACGGCTCGTTGCAGATTTACTCGGTCGATGCGGCGGGCAGGGGGCGGCGCGAGACGACCGCACTCGGGGGGGCCTTCGATCCCCAGTTCGTCGACAGCACGGCGGGGTTCGTGTTCGGCGGCTTCGCCGATCTGTCGTTCAACCTGTATCACGCGACGGAGCTGCCCGGCTCCGGGCCTGCGGTCGTGGCGCTGGACAGTGCGCCGCCGCCTCCGACGTGGCAGTGGCCCGAGCTGACCGAGCCCGCCGTAGCGCAGGCAGCGCCGGCGCCCTACAAGCAGCACTACGGGCTCGACTTCGCCGCGGGCGAAGCGGCCGTGGCCCCGGGGCTCGGCTCGGAGCAGGGGGCGGTGCTGCTGTTCAGCGATCTGCTGAACGACCACCAGCTCGTCGGGACGGTGTCGTCGTTCGCGTATTCGGGCAGCGGTTTCGGCAACCTGCTCGACAACATCTCGGGCTCGGTTTTCTATCTGAATCAGACCCACCGCACCAACTGGGGCGTCGGCGCCTACCGGCTGCGCGGGCTCTTCTACGAGAACGACTTCACCAGCCTGTTTCAGGAGACGTCGTACGGCGTGCTGGGGCAGCTGCGCTATCCGCTGTCCCGCTTCCGGCGCCTCGAGGCGGAGTTCCGGCTGGAGCACTCCGACCGCTTCGACTTCGTGTCGAGCGTCGTGAGTGAGCCGCGCCGCGTCGCCTGGCTGGCGGCCAACTACCTCACCTACGTGAAGGACAACAGTCTCTGGCTGCCGACGGGGCCGATCGACGGCGAGCGCTACACCGCGACGGCTGGCCTCGTGAACGATGTGAACCACGGGCGGTTCGATTCCTACATCCTGTCGGGCGACTACCGGCATTACTACCGCACCACGCGCCGCAGCGCGTTCGCCGTGCGTGCGCTGGGCTACTGGACCGGGGGCGAGCGGCCGCGGCTGATCAACATCGGTGGCTCGTGGGGGCTGCGCGGCTATCCGTATTTCGGCTACGTCTCGGGGACGCGCGCCTGGCTGTTGTCGGGCGAGTGGCGCTTCCCGATCACCGACTACGTGTCGCTCGGCTTCCCGTTCGGCGCGGCGCAGCTCCCGGGGATCCAGGGCGCGCTGTTCACCGACCTCGGCAAGGCGTGGACCCCGTCGACGACGGAACGCGGCACGCTGGGCAGCTGGGGGCTCGGGCTGCGGTTGCCGCTCGCCGACGTGCTGGTGCTGCGGCTCGATCTCGGGTGGCGCTACCACCGGGGCGACATCACGACGTATGGCTTACCGTCGCGCGACCAAACCTCGCGGTTCGTCGATTTCTTCTTCGGATTCAACTATTGAGGCGCCGCCGGTTCCTTGACCGGTCCGGCACGCGTTCCTACATTGCCGCGTGTGTCGCCTTGACCGCCTGTCGTGGACATCTGGCGCCGCTCGTACCCGAGCCGCTGGCGCCGGTTGCCCCCGACAGCATCGCGGCCTGGACGGCACCGCATGGCCCCACGCGGCACGTGGCGCTGCGGTTCAAGTGGACCTACCGCGACGATCGGCGCAGTGGCGGCGGCCGCGGCACCCTGCGCATCGCGCCGCCCGATTCGCTGCGCATCGACTGGGCGTCGGCGTTGAACATCCGGAGCGGTGCGGCGGTGGTGATCGGCGATTCGCTGCGCTGGGCGGATCCGAAGGAGGACTACCCGCCCGCGACCTCCCAGGCCATCCAGCTCGTCTGGACCGCGCTGGGCATCGTCCGGCCGCCGGATTCGACGACGGCAACTTTCGGGATGCGCGACTCGTCAGGCGCCGTATGGCGCTACATTCGGGATCGCGATACGGTGGCGTTCCGGCTCGCCGGCACACCGCGGATGTTGCAGGGAGAGTGGCGGCGCGGCGGCAAGCTCATGGCGCGCAGCCGCACCCAACTCGCAGCCGGGGGACTGCCGCAGGGCACGCGCGTGGACGTGCCGGAGAGGTCTGCCCGGTTTGAGATCACGTTCGGGGCGGTGGATTCAACGGCACAGTTCGCTCCGGCGCTGTGGCGCAGCCGCCGCTAGCCTCCTCGCGTTGTCCGCTGCCGGATGCCTCTACGGCTTCGCCGGCGGCGGCTTGCCCAACATCAAGACGGTGGCGATCCTGCCGTTCGACAACGAAACGCCGGAGCCCGCCCTGACGACCGAAGTGGCCACCGCCGTGCATCAGGCCATCGAAGACCGGCTGGGGCTGCGCCCCTCCGGTGAGCAGTCCGCCGACGCCGTCGTGCGCGGCCGGATCACGCGCTACGACGCCGACCTCCCGCTCGCCATCCAGACCGGCACCGGCCAGGCCAACGTCACGCGCCGCCAGGTGCAGATCACCGTCGATATCGCCATCGTCGACCAGCGCGACGGCAAGACGCTGTGGCAGAATCCGAGCCTCACCGTCCTCGGCGACTACCAGCCGCCCTCCGAGGCCGAGGGACGCAAGGTCGCGCTCGACAAGCTCGTGACCGAGATCGTTACCGGGGCGCAGTCGCAATGGTGAGCCTGCGGCGCAACCGGCGCGGCGCGAGCACGATCGGGTGTCTGCTCTCGCTGCTCGTGCTCGTGGCGGTGTTGTATTACGGGGTCAACATCGGCGAAGTGTACTTCCGCTACTATCGCATGCTCGACGAGATGCAGACGCAGGCGCGGATCGCCTCCGCCCTCGACAACGGCACGATCCAGCGGCGCATCGCCGACGCGATTCAGGAGATCGGCCTCCCCGACGACGCGGCGAGCAATCTCCAGATCAGCCGCTCGTTGACGCCGCGCCAGATCACGATCGAGACCGACTACTCGGAGACGGTACACCTGCCGCTCTTCGTGCACACCTTTCACCTGCATCCCAAGGCCACCGAGCCGCTCTGAACACCGCGGGCAAGATCCGGACG
>DASTHG010000489.1:0-3806 GCA_035718325.1 Gemmatimonadales bacterium
GCGTCGCGTCCATCGCCTGATGCGAGAGATCGGTGCGCAGATTCGCTGCGAAGGTGCCCCGATTGCTCAGGGGGGCGACCGTCTCCCGCCCGTCATACATCACCGTGCTCAGAAAGCCGAGGTTGCTGGCCGGCAGGGGGCGCCGGTACAGCGCGATGTTGGGGCCATGCTTGGGATCGTTGATGAGCGCGCAGTGGTAGGGGTCGTGCGCCACGGCGAGTGTGAGCTGAGCCGGTACCGTTAACGCCACACGAATCAGGCCGTTGTTGATCAGCAAGCTATGCGCGTCCGCCCCGCCCCCCGGCGCCGCATCCGGACAGTTGGCGCCGTCAACCGGCGCGAACAGCGGGTCCGAGCTGCCGCTCACTGCGAACCGCGCCTGCACGCTGGCAGCGGCGAGTCCCAGCCCGTTCTCGATCAGATGGCACGTCGCGCAGCTCCGTCCATTCGTGCCCAGGGACTGGAAGAACGGATTGCCGCGATCGAGGGCGCCGGTGGTGCTATAGGTGGCGACCGTCCCGGTCGGGTCGGCGGTGGGAAACAGGTTGCCGACGGCCGCCGCGATGGCGCGGGCCGAGAGCTCGGGAAGTTGTGGCTGAACGGGGCTCCGGTCACAGGCTGTGAGCAGCAGCGCGACAGCAGCGAGCGTGGAGGCCAAGACGGGCTTGGAAACCATGATCATCTCCTGAGGATAGGCCTTCTCAGGAGCTATATCGGAATCGGCGGCGAAAACCCGACAGCCGCCTAGCGGCGGGTCAGGGAGTCGACCAGGGCCCGGGCGGCGAGGGTGACCGGGTGGCCGGGCCCGGCGCCCGCGTCGAGCGCACTGGCGGCGGCCGTTGCAAGCGGGCGCGCCCGGGCAGTGTCCCCGGTGGCCAGGAACGCGCGTGCCTCGAGCAATCGTGCCTCGCCTATCCACTCACTCCGTGCAGCGGCCAGCGAATCGACCGGCGTCGACGTCTCGGCGGCACGGGCGTACACCAGTGCCGTGTCGGGCTGGCCGAGCTCGAGCGCCGTCTGCGCCACGAGGAGGACCAGCGGGCGGAGGCGCGTGCGCCGCTTCCCCTCGTAATATCCATTGGCGCGCAGCGCGGCGAGAAAGCTCGCTTGGGCGACGGCCGGGTGCCCTGTGGCGAGGGTCACGAGGCCGTCTAACGCGATGCTGTCGGGCACGACATCGTCGGTCGCCTTTATACCAGGAAAGACCCGGGCCGCCCGGACGAATCGCGCCGTGCTGGCTCGCGCCTCCTCTATCTGACCGAGCGCAATCTGTGCCCGCACCAGGCCGTACAGTCCGCGGCCTTGCCAGTAGAGACTGCTCTCGGCAACGGCCCGCCGCACGATCATCCCGAAGTACTTGCTGGCAGAGTCGGCGTGGCGCTGGGTCAGCGCCGTCTCCGCATAGTGAATCAGCGGCTGCCAGTCGATCCGTCCGTTGGCATCGGCGGCCGCTGCGCGCAGCAGCACCTCATGGAACATGCGTTCGGCTGCGTCCGTCTCGCCCAGCTTGGCGAGGACGACGGCGGCGTCGTGTTCGATGATCGTGCGGGACAGCATGCCGCCACGTCCGCTCGAGTCCATGCCGGCCATGGCGCGGGCATAGGTGGCCAGCGCCTCGCGCGGGCGGCCGGATTGGTCCAGCGCACTTGCCAGATCGTTCAAAAGGCCGAAGTACTGTGCCTCGTGGGTCTGGCCGGAACGCATCATGATCGCCAACGCATTCCGCAACGGCGTCACGCCATGATCCCCATCTCCGGTTTCGACCTGCAGCTCGCCGCGGACTTGCAGGCACAGGACTTCGACCGTGGGATCCGGTGCCCGTTGCAGCAACGATTCGGCCGCGGCGATCGTCGCGCGCGCCTCGTCGTACTTCCCCTCGGAGCGCAGCTCATCGACGCGATCGCAGCGGACCAGAGCCTTGAGGGAGGTGGCGCCGAGGCTGGTCGCGATCGAATCCGCCTGGCGCAGCAGCGTGTCCCGGACCTGGCGGTCCCCGATCTCCCCGTACCGATCGGAGAGGTCCACGAGAATCGAGGGCAGAAAGCGGGGGTCCCCGCCGGACTGGTGCACCAGCAGCTGGCGGCCGCGATCGAGGATCTCGCTCATCCGCATCGGCCGGTCGCCGACTTCCGACAGGAGCAACGTCTGGAACTCGATCTGTGCGTCGGCGCGCTCGGTCTGGTAGCGCGCTGCGTCGCGCTGCACGCGCGCCGCGTGTGCCTGCAACGCGGTGACCACGGCGGCGCCGATCAGGGACAGCCAGACCAGCGTGCCCGCGAACACCGCGGCGCGGTTGCGGCGCACGAACTTTCCCATGCGGTAGGTCCACGTCGCCTGCCGCGCGGCGACCGGCAGGTGGTTGGTGTAGCGCCGCAGGTCTTCGTTGAAAGCCGCCACGGTGTCGTAGCGGCGCAGCGGATCCTTCTCGAGCGCCTTGGCGACGACGTTGTCGAGGTCGCCGGCGAAGATTCTGCGCAATCGCTGCGCGGTCACGGCCCGGGAGAGCGGCAGCGGATCCACTTCGACAATGGCGCGCGCCCGGGCCGCAGGCGTGGGGCAGTCCTCGTTGGTGGGATGGCGTCCAGCGAGCAGCTGGTAGAGCAGGATGCCAAGGGCGTAGATGTCGGTCGCGGTGGAGACGGGCTCACCCCGGATCTGCTCGGGTGCCGCGGCATCGAACGACAGGTGCCGCTCCGTGGTCACGACCTCGTCACCCGGCGCCTGCTCGAGCAGCTTCGCGATACCGAAGTCGAGCAGCTTCACGGTCCCGTCGGCGGTCACCAGGATGTTGGAGGCCTTCACGTCCCGGTGGACGATGAGATTGGCGTGGGCGTGCGCGACGGCGGCCAGCACCTGCTGAAACAGGGCGAGGCGGCCCGGCACATCGAGCGCTCGCGCCTCACACCACGCGTCGATGGCGGTGCCGTCGACGTACTCCAACACCAGGTAGGGTTGGCCGGCCGGGCTCACGCCGGCATCGAGCAACCGCGCGATGTTGGGGTGGGTGAGGCGGGCGAGCACCGTCCCTTCGCGGCGGAAGCGTGCTTCGCCCTCGTCGCCGCTGAGCGCGAAGTTGAGGAACTTGATCGCGGCGGCTCCCTCGAAGCGGCCGTCGCGGCGGCGGGCGAGCCACACCGTGCCCATGCCGCCGTGGCCGATGGGGCGTTCCAGTGTCCAGGGCCCAAGCGACCTGGTCTCGGGCGCGGCAAGCAGTTCGCCCGCGGTCTCCTGGCCGACCGGGTCGAGGAAGTGTTCGACGCTGGCTCGCGTCTCGTGCACGAGCAGCTGCTCGAGCTGGGCGGCCAGATCCGGTTGCTCACGGCGGCACGTGGCGAGCCATTGCGCGCGCGCCGCGGGATCCAAGTCCAGGACTTCGTCGAGCAACGCGCTCAGCGCCGGCCAACGGCTCGGGTCGACGGGCGTCACTGCCGCAGCTCCTGGTGCAGGATGGCGCGTGCTTTACGCCAGTCGCGTTGCATGGTGCGCTCGCTCACCCCGCGCATGGCGGCAATCTCGGTGAACGTGAGCCCACAGAAGAAGTGGAGATCCACGAGCTCGGCGAGCGGCGGGTCGAGCGCCTGCAGCCGTTCCAGCGCCTCGCCGAGGTGCTGGAGGTGCTCCGGGTCGGCCTCTCCCGGTATGTCGACGCTGCCCAGGGGCAGCAGCTGGAACTCCCCTCCCCGCTTGGCGGCGGAACGGCGCCGGGCGTAATCGATGATCAGTCCGCGCATGGCGCGCGACGCGTACGAGAGGAAGCGGGGTTCGTCGGGGAATGCGAGCTGCGGATTCTGTGCGAGGCTCAGGTA
>DASTHG010000490.1:0-3356 GCA_035718325.1 Gemmatimonadales bacterium
CCGCGCCAGGATCGCCTCGGCAAGTCTCGCTGCCGCCTCAAGGGACCAGGCGAGGAACAGCTCCGGCTCGATCACCTCCAGCTCCATCACGAGCAGCCGCCCGTCCCGTTCCACGCCGTCCACCCGGGCGTAGAGCCACTCCCCCGGCACGGCGGCGAGCGCCTGCTCCGCCCCGCGACGCGCCGCCACGCTCGCCGCTACCGGCTCGGCCCGGCCGCCATACTGGTGCTGCACGCGGAAATCGTCCGGACCGGCGCGTTTGCACATGGCATGACTGAAGTGGCCGCCGACGTACACCAGCGACAGCTCCCCTCGGGCGATGATCTCCGGGACGAACTCCTGGACCAGCGCGCCCCGCTCCGCCACGAGCCGCGCGAAACGCTCCTGGTCGCGGGCCGCACCGACCCGGTCGGTGATCCAGGTGTCATGAGCGGAGAGGGAGATGCGCGGCTTGACGACGGCACGTGTCCAGGGCCGCGACGCGACGACGCGCTCGAGGTCGGGCGCGCTGCCCGGCTCGATCCACAGCGTGTCGGGAACGGCGACGCCCACCGCGGCCAGTTCCCGCAGGTACGACTTGTCGAGGTTCCAGCGCACCACCGCCGCCGGATTCCAGAGCGGGGTACCGCCGCGCTCCCGCGCCGCGAGCCAGTCACGGAATTCCGCCGTGCGGCGGTGATAGTCCCAGCAGGAGCGCAGCACGACGACGTCGTAATCGCCCCAGGCGACGGCGCCATCGTCCCAGCGCACCGCGTGGACGCGCGCGCCGCGCGCCACGAGCGCGGCGCGCAGCGGATGATCGTCTGGATTGAGGTCCGGCAGCTCGGCGTAGGTGACGAGCGCGACGTCCGGCATCCTCAGAAGTTAAAGGAGATCCCCGATCTGCGGTGCAGGCCCGCGGGCACTTCCCAGATCGCAGGATCGAAGGTGGCGTCCTCGATCTCCGTTACCTCAAAGCGGTGCACCGTCGGTGGCTTGCCGGATTCGTCTTTCGCATCGGTCGTGATAGTCACCGCGATGCGCACCGGCGTTCCCGCAAAGAGTGAATCGCGCGCGGCGGAGGAGCGCCGCACGAAGTCGGGATCCGACTGCGCGAGCGCCGTGCCGATCTGCGACAGCATGTCGATCAGCGGATTGGGCAGCAGCTGCGCCCGTGGCGCGACCCAGTACTCGGTCACCACCCGTTGCCGCACCGCGTCGCCATGCATGCCGAAGGGATTCACGTCGACCGTGTAGTCCTGCCGCACGCGATAGTGTTCGGTGGCGAATCCCGCGATCGTCTCTCCCGCCCCGAGGCGCTCGGCGCTGATGTGGATGTCATGCACGCGGAAGTGCACGATCCCCATCCCGGACACCGTCTGCAGCCCGATACCGGCGACGCGCTCGAACACCGAATCGTCGACCACCGAATATTCACCCGAGGAGGGGTGCACCGAGATCACCCGATGCCCGTCGTGCGTGATCACGAGATACTCGTCCTCGGGCCGGCCGTGCTTTTCGATGTCGACCCGCGCACGATGCGTCCCCTCGCGCACCGTCCCGACAACGGGTGCGTCCGAGCCGACGGTCATGCGGAAGGTGTAGCGGGTTCCGGGGATGCCCTGCTGCGGGCTGAGGGGAGCTGCGACGGCGAGCGCCAACATGAGTGGAGTGATCATGCCCTGGACTACGAAGGGCGGCTCCGGACGGTTTCCGAGCCCGGAACTGTTGCCGTAGTGGGAGGTTACCGGCTAATGTCGAGCCCATGGGCCAGCCGAAGCAAAACCCCAAACCCAGCAACTCCGTGCACGATGCGATGCCCTTCGCCAAGCAGGCCTGGGCCGTCAGCACCGAGGGGGAGCGTGCGGCCATCCGGCTCGGCCTCATCCCGTTGCGGCTCGCTACGAACTTCGGGAAGTGGACCACTCCCGGGGCGTTTCGGAAGGCGCTGATGGACGTTGCCGCCAAAGCGCGAGGCGTCAGTGATTCTCCGTGAAGGCGTCCGCGTTGCCTTCGATGGTCTTCGGGCCAACGTACTGCGCTCGCTGCTCACCGCCCTCGGCATCATCATCGGGATTGCGGCGGTGATCGCGATGGTGGCCCTCGGGACCGGTGCCGAACGCGCGGTGCAGGACCGTATCGCGGCGCTCGGTCCCACCATCCTGAACGTGTTTTCGGCGCAGGACTTCCGGGGTGGCGTCGCCGTGAGCGGCGCTCAGAGCCTCACCTACGCCGACGACACCGCCCTGGAGCACAATGCGCGCTATATCACCGGCGTCGTCCCCGAGCTGCAGCGGAATTTTCAGATCAAGTACGGGGACCACAACGTCAACCAGGACATCATCGGCACGACCCCCGACTTCGTCCCGGTGCGGAACTACACCCTTGCAGCCGGACGGATGTTCACGGCGGGCGAAGCAGCGGCGCTGCGCCGCTACGTCGTGCTCGGCTCGATCATTCCCGCTCAGCTGCAGACGACCGCCGCGGAGATCGTCGGCCAGGATGTCCAGATCGGGCCGTTCCCCTTCACCGTCATCGGGGTCCTGAGCGAGAAGGGGGGAGGCCCGGGCAGCAACGACGACGACGCCATCATTCCCTTCCAGACCGCCCGATTCCGCGTGATCGGCACCGATCGGCTGCGGACCATCACCGTCAAAGCGATCGCCGTCGATTCCATGAACCTCGCGATGATCGAGATCGAGCGCGTGCTGCGCCGCCAGCACAAGCTTCGGCCTGGAACCGCCAGCGACTTCCGCATCCGCAACCAGCGCGACGTGCTGGCGACGTTCGAGCAGACGACGCAGACGTTCAAGTCGCTGCTCGCCGGCGTCGCGTTCGTCAGCCTGCTCGTCGGCGGGATCGGCATCATGAACATCATGCTCGTCTCGGTCACGGAGCGCACCCGTGAGATCGGCGTGCGCAAGGCGATGGGAGCGCGCCGCCGCGATGTGCTGTTTCAGTTCGTGGTGGAAGCCGTGGTGTTGTGCGTGATCGGTGGCGTGATCGGCATCCTGCTGGGCTCGGCCGGCGCCGTGCTGCTGTCGCGGCTGGCGCACTGGAACACTCTCGTCTCACCGGCGGCCGTACTGCTGGCCTTCGGCTGCAGCATCGCCGTGGGGTTGTTCTTCGGGATCTGGCCCGCGCGCCGGGCAGCCGGGCTCGACCCGATCGAAGCGCTCCGCTACGAGTAACGCTCGGTCGCCGCGGGGTGGTGACCGCCCGGAGGGGTAGCCGGTCTATGTCGCAAACCCCTCAATCAGGCGGATCCATGCGTGCGGTGCGGTGCGTGACGGTGCTCGGCTTGGCAGTGGCCTCGGCGACCTGCGGCGGCAACGACGGCACGGGGCCTGGTCCCGTCACCGTCCCCATCCCCTCCG
>DASTHG010000491.1:0-6284 GCA_035718325.1 Gemmatimonadales bacterium
CCCGCCACCATCGCATACACGATGCTCGGATCACTGGGGGCGATCGCGAGGTTCGCCTCGATCTGCTCGGGCAGGCCCTCCGTGAGGTGGGTCCAGGTCGTGCCGCCGTCGGTCGACTTGAAGATGCCGTTCCCCGGCGCGCCGAAGTCATCGCCTTCGTGGAAGCTCTGCTGTTGTTGCCACAGCCCCGCGTAGACAATGCTGGGATCGCTGGGATCGATCACGACGTCGTTGGCGCTCGTGTACTCGTCCTTGTAGAGCACCTTCTCGAACGTCTTCCCGCCATCGAGCGACCGGTACACGCCGCGTTCGGCATTGGGGCCATAGGGATGTCCCAGCGCCGCGACGAACAGCCGGTCGGGATTACCCGGATCGACGGCGATATTGGCGATCATCGCCGTCTCGCGGAGACCCAAGTGTGTCCAGGTTTTTCCGGCGTCGGTCGATTTGTAGACACCGTCGCCGGTCGCGAGATCGGGGCGGATGATCCCCGCGCCCGAGCCGACGTAGATGATGTCGGGATTCGAGGGCGCCACCGCGATCGCGCCGATCGAGCCCGTGGGCTGATCATCGAACAACGGCACCCACGTGGAGCCGTAGTCCGTCGAGCGCCACACGCCGCCGTTGTCGAAGCCGGCGTAGAAGACATTGGGCTGTGTCGGCACGCCCGCGAGCGCGCGGGCTCGGCCGGCCCGCACGGGGCCGATCGAGCGCCAGTGGAGCTCGCCGTAGAGCATGGGGGACTGGGCAGCGGTCGTCGAGACCAGCGTGGCGAGGGAGATCAGGCTGAGACTGAGCATCGAACGGGCATTAGGCACGTGTGCAGCCTCCTGTTTTGTCCTCACCCCCTGTCCCCCTCTCCCTCCGGGAGAGGGGGCACGAACCCTTGATTGTCGTTCCCCCTCTCCGGAACGGAGAGGGGGTCAGGGGGTGAGGACTAGCTGTTGAGAATCCGATCTATCGCCGCCAATTCCTCGGTCGAGAACTTCAGATTCGCAAGCGCCGCCACTGCATCCTCGATCTGTTTCACCTTGCTCGCGCCGATAATGGCCGACGTCATCACGGCGTGGCGCAGGGTCCAGACGATCGCCATTTGCGCCAGGGTCTGGCCGCGCGTCTTGGCGATCTCGTTCAGCTTCAGCGCCTTCGTGCGCACCGCTTCCGTCACCTGCTCTTTGTGAAGAAAGCCATGCGGCTTCGCAGCGCGTGAGTCCTTCGGGATCCCTTTGAAGTAGCGGTCGGTGAGCAGACCCTGGGCGAGCGGTGAGAAGCAGATGCACCCGACCCCGAGCTCGGCGAGCGTGGCCAGCAGCCCGTGTTCGGGATCGCGCACCAGCATGCTGTACTTCGGCTGATGGATGAGGCAGCGCGTTCCCATTTTACCGAGTACAGAGACGGCGCGCCGCGTTTCTTCCGGGGAGTAGGCGGAGATGCCGGCGTAGAGCGCTCGTCCCGAGCGCACGGCGAAGTCGAGCGCACCCATCGTCTCTTCGAGCGGCGTGCTCGGGTCAGGGCGGTGATGATAGAAGAGGTCGACGTAGTCGAGCCCCATCCGTTTCAGGCTTTGATCGAGGCTCGCGATCAGGTACTTGCGCGAGCCCCAGTTGCCGTACGGTCCCGGCCACATGTCCCATCCCGCTTTGGACGAGATGAACAGCTCATCGCGATGGCCGGCGAGGTCCCGCTTGAGAATCTTGCCGAAGTTCTTCTCAGCCGATCCAGGCGGGGGGCCGTAGTTGTTGGCGAGGTCGAAGTGCGTGATGCCGAGGTCGAAGGCACGGCGCACGCAGCGGCGCGATTTCTCGAACGGGTCGACGTCGCCGAAGTTGTGCCACAGCCCGAGCGACACCAGCGGCAGCTGCACGCCGCTCGCTCCGGAGCGGCGGTAGGTCATCTGGTCATAGCGGCTCACGTTCTAGTCCTCTCCCCCTGACCCTCTCCCGTTGTACCTCACCCCCTGACCCCCTATCCCCCTCGCTCCGCTCGGGGCAGGCTCTTCGGGAGAGGGGGAACAATGAACAAGGATATCGCAGGTCAGCGGGTGCGCGCGAATGGCCACGTCCCTACACGCCACGACCACAGGAAGAATCCGACGATGCCGAGAGCCGTCGCCACCAGACTCCATAGCAGAACCGTCGGGTCAGTCGTCCCAAACACAAAGATCCAGCCGACCAGAGCGAGGAGCAGCGGCAGTGGGTAGAGCCAGACCCGGTACGGCCGGGGCATGTCAGGGCGGTTGCGCCGCAAGAGGACCACGGCGGCGATCTGGCCGATGAACTGGATCAGGATGCGAGTCGCGAGCAACGCCGAGATCACCGTGCCCAAGGAGAAGGCGCTGCCGGCGATCGACAAGATGCCCAGGACCACGAGGGACACATACGGGAACTGACCCGTGGGATGCAGCCGGGCGAATGGCTTGAAGAAGTACCCGTCTCGCGCGGCCGCATAGGGGATGCGGGAGTAGCCGAGCAGCAGCGCGAATACGGACGCGAACGCGGTCCACAGGATGAGCAGCGTGAACCAGGCCGCGACGACCGGGCCGTAGGTCTCCTGCATGAAGATCGACACGATGAAATTCGCCGCCGGCTTGTCCTGAGCCGGGACAAACTCGCGCCACGGCACGACGCCGATCACGGAGAAATTGATCGCGATGTAGATGAGCGCGACGGCGACGGTGCTGATGAGGATGGAGCGCGGGATGACGCGTCCTGGGTCCTTCACTTCGTCGCCGATGTAACAGACGTTGTAATAGCCGAGGTAGTCGTAAATCCCGATGCTCGAGGCAGCCCCCAGACCGAAGAGGAAGTTTTTGGAGAAGGTGAAGGCGTGGGGTGGGAAGTCGAACGCCCGGTGGGGATCGAAGTGCATGGCTCCCGTCGCGATCACCACGGCGACCGCGACGAGCGACCCGACCCAGAGGCTGAGCGTGATCTTCGCGATCGAGTGGATGCGGCGATACAGCAGGACGATATTCACGACGCCGACCAGCGCGGCGATCGCGAACGCTCCGCTCTTGGTGAGCCCCGACCAGATGTAGCCGGCGTAGTTCGCGAACCCGATGTAGCCCGAGGCGATCTCGAGCGGACCGCTCAAGATGACCTGCCAGATGAAGAGAAACCCGATGAGGCGGCCGAATCGCGCGGGGCCGAACCCCTCCACCAAATAGCGGAACGAGCCGCCCGACCCGGGCATCGCAGCGCCCAGCTCGCTCCACACCATCCCGTCTGCCACGACGACGATCAGTGCGACAGCCCATCCAAGCATCGCCTGCGGACCGCCCAACGCGGTCATCAGAAGGGGGATCGTGATGAACGGCCCGATCCCCATCATGTTGATCATGTTGAGCGCCGTCGCATGCGTGGCGCCGAAGCGGCGAGTCAGTGCTTGCGGGGTGTCCGTCACAGCACCGCCCGATCGACGAGGCAATCGACGCCGTCGTGCAGCCACAACAGCGACGCCGGTAGCGTCGTGGTCACTTCCTCCGTCAAGAGGCGCGCCACGGTCTGCTGTTTCCCCTCACCGGTCACGAGCAACAGGATGTGCCGCGCGGCGAGGATCTCCTGCAGGCCGAGGGTCAGCCCGTGGCGTGGAGGCTCGGTCATCGAGCGTGTCATCGCATGGCGACGCGTCTCCTCGGAAAGCTGAGCGACATGGCAGTAGGGGACGAGCGCCGGGCCCGGCTCGTTGAATCCGACATGGCCGTTACGCCCGAGCCCCAGGACCGCGAGATCGATGGGACCGATGCGCTCGAGCTCGGCGCGCATCCGGCTGCAGGCTGCGGCGGGGTCGATGCTGGGGTCGAACGCAATGAAACGATCGGCCGAGACCGCGAGCGGGGTCAGCACGCGCTCCCGCAGATACCCAGCCGCCGATCCGGGATCGGACTCGCGCACCCCGCCCCATTCATCGAGCGCGACGATCTTGAGCGATCGAAACAGCTCACGGTCCACGGCGGCTCGGCGCGCCAGCTCGCCATATAGCCCGATCGGTGAATTGCCGGTCGCCGCGCACAACAGCAGCGAGTGCTTGCGCTCGATGTGGGCGCCGACGATCGCCGCCGCTTGGGCACTCAACCGCTCGTAGTTCTCGCAGGTGACGACGTTCAATCAGGGCTTCCAGAGCTTGTACGGCTTGTCGACGTCGGTGGTGAAGGGAAGCATCACCTTCCGTCCGGTCCCGGCCGACGCGTAGGCCGCGAAAATCGCCTCCAGCACCGCTCGACCGTCCTCGCCTGTGACGAGGGGTGGCTTGTCGTGCTGCACGCAATCGACGAAGTGGGCCATCTCCTGGGGGAACCCGTAGTTCCAGATCTCCTCGTACATCGTGAAGCTCCACCCGGTGGTGATGCCGGCTTTTTCGACGGCGTAGCCGACGCCCCGAGTGCTATAGGTCTGGATCGAGCTGCCCTGGAGCACGTCGGCGTAGGCGACCCCCTCCGAGCCGTGGATCTCGGCGCAGTCGTCCATCCCGCCGAGCTTGGTCCAGCTCTCTTCCGCGACGGCGAGGACGCCGTTCTGGAATTCCAGAATGAGGATCGCGTTGTCGTCGCCCCTGGTCTTGGCGCCGTGGACGCTGGTGCTCATCTGAGCGTAGACCGACGCGATCGGGTTGTTGCCGTTGAGCCAGCGGAAGAAGGCAATGGCATGACAGCCCATGTCCATCGTCACACCGCCGCCCGAACGCTCCACGTCCCAGAAGTGATCGGCGTGCGGCCCGTCGTGCTTCTCGGACTGCTTCAGCAGTACCGGCTTGCCGAGCGCGCCTTCATCGAGCAGGGCTTTCATGCGCACGTACTTGGGGGTGAAGCACAGCTCCTCGGCGTACATCAACTTGACATTCGCGGCTTTGCAGGCGGTAATCATGCGGTCCGCCTCGGCCAGGTTCATGGCCATCGGCTTCTCGATCACGATGTGTTTGCCGGCCTTGGCCGCGCGCACGGTGATGTCGCAATGATGGATGTTGGGAGCGCCCACGATGACCATGTCGATATCGTCACGGGCGAGCAGTTGATCGAGGTCGGTGAAGGCGTGGGGGATGGCGTGCTGTTTCGCAAAGTCCGAGGCGTGGCCCGCACTCGGGGACATGATGCCGCGTACGACCGCGTTGGAGACGGACTTCAACGACTCCGCATGGATCGAGGAAATGAACCGCGACCCGATCAACCCGACGCCGATCTTGTCGTTCATCGATGCAAGGTGGCGCTGATTCCATGAACCCCACAAGACCCTCCCGCGCTCGGGCGCTTTTCTCCGATCCGCATTTCTGGATCCCGGTCGTCGTGCTCATCCTGGGGCTCGCCGTGCTGCGGTGGATCGCGTGAGCGCCATCGACCCGGCACGCCTGCGCGCCCTGCAGCGCGTGGGGATGCTCTCCGGCTTCGCCGCCGGCGCCTGGCTCGGGGCCGCCGAGGCGCCGACGAAGCTCGTGGTGCTCGGAATTCCTCCGGTGACGATTTCGTTCATGATGGTGCTGGGGGTGTTCCTGGCGCGCTGGAGTCTCCCGGCGCTGGTGCGCGGCACCGCCGCCGTTACCGAGGACGTGCGGCAGGCCCCGCACCTCGTGATCTGGGCGGCACTGGCGGGATGCCTGTGGGCGGTTGCCAATACCCTCACCGTCTTCGCGATCAAGGACATCGGTCTGTCGATCGCCTTCCCGCTGTGGAACGCGAACAGCCTGCTCGGGATTCTCTGGGGCACGCTGCTGTTCAACGAGCTGCGCGACGCGGGGCCGCGGCGGGTGCTCGCCGTGTGGGGTGGAGCGGCGCTGATGTTCGTCGGGGCGACGCTGCTCGCGATCGCGTCGTCGACCAGTGCACCGGGCGGTTCGGCGCTGCGCGGCGTTGCGGCGGCGCTCATGGCGGGCGCGTTGTGGGGGACGATGTACATCCCCTATCGCAAAGCGTACCTGACCGGCATGCACCCGATGTCGTTCGTGGCGTTCTTCACGATCGGGGAACTGGGGATGATGTCGCTGCTCGCCGTCACGTTTTCGGGCGGCGTAAGCCCGTTATGGGCGGACCTGGTGCGCAGCCGCGACGTGCTGTTCTGGATCATGCTCGCCGGCTTCGTGTGGGTCGTGGGAGACCTGTTCCAGCAGTACGCCGCGAAGTACGTCGGCATCAGTCGCGGCATTCCTCTGTCCAACACGAATCAGCTGTGGGGACTCGCCTGGGGCATCCTCGTGTTCGGGGAAGCGGGCGGCACCAAGGTGATCGGAGGCTCGCTGCTGATGGCTCTGGGTGCCGGGTCGATCGCACTCGCGTCGGCGTCGGGCGCGGAGCACCA
>DASTHG010000492.1:0-3753 GCA_035718325.1 Gemmatimonadales bacterium
CCCCATGGCGCTGCCGGGGCGTTATCGCCTGCGGCTGCACGTGGGCAATGAGACGTACGTCCAGCCGCTCGTGGTGCGTGCCGACCCGCGGGGCCACGCGACGCCGGCCGCCCTGGCGCAGCAGTTCCGGCTGCTGCGGCAGATCCGGGACACCGTCAACGCTGCCACGAGCACGATTGTGGCGCTGCGCAACGTGCGCGCGCAGCTCGACGATCGGATCCCGAAGCTCTCGGGCGACGCGGCCACCCGGGCGCAGGCGCTGCGCGACCGGTTGTGGGCGGCAGAGGACTCGCTTTACCAGGGCCGCCTGCAGGATGTCGAGGACGAGCTGGTCTACGCGTCACGGCCGGTGGAGCGGATCGGATCGCTCTTCGGGATGGCGGAGTCGGCCGACGGCCGCCCGCCGCAGCAGGTCTACGACGTATTCGCGATGTTCGCCCCGGCGCTGCAGAAGGAGTTGCAGGCTGCGCACGACGCGCTCGGCGCCGTGTCAGGGGCCGGACTGTCGATTACTCCGGGGACTGTGGAATTGAGGAAGCCGGCGCCGGTGGGAGGGAAAAACTAGGTTCTGGAGGGTTGAGGATGGTGGAGGATGGTGGAGGGTGCTCGATCTTCCCTCACCCTCCTTCACCAACCTCCACCAACCTCCACAACCAGCCTCACCGATCCTCTCCCCGCCGGATCGCTCTGATCCGGTGATGCGGCTGGTTGTGCGCATCCGCCTTCAGGTCGTCGAATCGAATCACGCTGATGGCGCCGTCCGGCTCGAGCACTGCGAGCCGGACATCGGCCACCCGTCCCACGCCGTGCTCCCGCAGCGCCTGCAGCACCTCATCCATCGTCAATCCGGCTTTCACGAGATGTTCGGCGAGGACGCTCCCGTTGTTGATCAGCATGATCCCTTCACCCGCGATCAGCCGGGCGGCGCGCCGGCTGTAGCGGCGCACGCGGTCGATCACCTGGTGCCAGACGATCAGCACCGCGGCGGCGACGAGACCGCCCACGAGGCTCGTGTCCGGTCCGACCATCGCGTTCTGCACCGCGTTCGAGATGATGAGCAACAGCACGAGGTCGAAGGACGACATCTGGCCCAGCTGGCGCTGGCCCGTGAGGCGGAGGCCGACGAGCAGGGTGAGATAGACGACGGACGTGCGGATCGCGATGTCGGTGAGGGCATGCCAGTTGGCGGTCATCGTGGAGGAATCATCTTCTCGTGGTTGGGGCGTTGCGCGAGCAGGCGTTCGGTGAAATCAACTCGTTCCTCCAACTCTGCCACGCGACGTTGCAGGTCTTCCACGACCTCGGGCTGTGGGGTGGGTTCCCCGCTGGCGGCTCCGACGTGCATTCCGATGACCGTGTGGGGCCCGCGGCCTTCGCGTCGTGACCGGAGAATGCTGCTTTTCAGGGTCTCGCCGAGCTGTATCAGAACGACCATCAGTCCCAACCCGACACAGCTCGCGAGCACACCGATCGCCCAGGCTGGAATCTCCATTCTCTGACCCTCGATCGCTGGAGGTGTTGCCACTACGGTGCCCGGGTCTTCTTGCGAGCCTCCACGACCTTGCGGGCACTGGCTCGTCAGGCCAGCGCGTGTACCGTACTGCCACCCGAGCTAGGCCTCCTGCATTCTCCGGCGCAACGTAGAGACCGCGAGTCGAAAGCCGCGGACGTCGTTGGGCTTGAGCCGCTTCATCTTCTTCAGAAACGCGTCGAGGTGCCGAATATCACGAAGCCGCTTGGCGCGCTCGACTTTCCACAACGTCTCGAACCTGCGGATCTGGCGGGACCATTCAGCTCTGAGCTTTTTCACCGCGTGTGTGCTCGGCATGAGCTTGAACTTACCCGGTTCGCCCTGGCACGGCCACGAACCGGAGGGCGTGAGTCTGCTGGATTTTGACAAGTGTAGTCGATGGCAGGTGGTCGGGGTCACCGAACGAGGCACCGACATCCATCAGGTTCATGGCAATCAACGGCGGCGCGGCGTCGGATGCTGCCTGGGAGGTCGAAGATGAACCGAAGGGGCTTCACACTGATCGAGTTGCTCATCGTCGTCGTGATCATCGGCGTGTTGGCTACCATCGCGATCCCCAAGCTCGCGAACACCAAGCAGAAGGCGCTCATCGCGTCGATGAAGACCGACTTACGCAACCTGGTGACTGCCGAAGAGGCGTACGCTGCCGATTCCGTGAATTACACGACCGACTTGGGCACGGGCTACTCCGTGACGACCGGCAACGTGCTCGGCCCGATCACGCTGACCGGCGACGGCTGGACCGCCACGATCACCAACACCAACCTGGCGAGCCCGCTGCGCACGTGCGCGATCTACATCGGCAGCACGTCGACGGCGCCGGCGACGAAAGAGGGCGAAGCCAAGTGTAACTGAGGCTTTGCGATGGTTGGTTACGCCATTCATCATGGATAGCTCATCACGGCTTCAGCCTGGCCCGGCTAGCCTCCTGACGGTGGGAAACCCCCGTAGCGAAGGAGGCTATGCGATGAGACTCGTTCCCCGGCTCGCGGCCGGCGCACTCGTCTGGGCGCTGGGCGCGGCCACCCTGGCAGGCCAGGACCGGGCGCTCGCCATCAGCGTATATGGCGGCGGCGCCGACCATCTGGCCGACCTGCGGTCCTCCCCCCCGGCCTGGTTCATGCCCGGCTATAACCTCGGTGCGAGTGTCGGCGTGCAGTTGAACCAGTATTTCGCCGTGCACGGCGACTTCACGTTCACTCGCAACCCGACCCACGGCGTTCCGACGTTCGCCGGGAACGACGTGAACCGGTTCTTCTACGGTGCACATGTGGAAGCCCGCTATCCCTTCGCGAACGGCCTGGCCCCATTCCTCTTCGCAGGGGGCGGTGCCGTATCGGTGGATCAGCTCGGCATCGACAGGTTCGCCCCATTCACCAGGCCCGCGGCGATGTACGGCGCCGGTTTGTTCTATGCAATCCCGCGTACGCACGTCGAAGTGTTCGGGGAGCTGAAGGGTCTGACGTACCGGTGGAATACAGCGGGGTTCGATCGCATGATGTTCGACGTGACGTACTCGGGAGGGCTGAGCTACCGGCTGCCATTCTGATGTGATCGCGTGAGCCGGTAGATCACAGGCGGCCTGATGCACGGGCCGCCCGTTGCGTGGTGGGCGTCGATGCGACCGGAGGGACTCGAACCCCCACGGGTTGCCCCACAGGATCCTAAGTCCTGCGCGTCTGCCGGTTCCGCCACGGTCGCGTTTGTCAGACTTCAACTTACGCACGCCCCCGCGGCCCGGCCATGGATCACGTGGTCCGCGGTATGGTGTCGTGCCAGAGGTACCCATGGTTTGTGGCGGGGATCACAGAATGGACTCCGGGATTTTCCAAGCTTGCCGTCACCGTTCTCGTTCCGGGGAGGTCGAGATGAATCGCAGGGGCTTCACGCTGATCGAGTTGTTGATCGTGGTCGTGATCATCGGCATCTTGGCCGCGATCGCCATTCCGAAGTTCGCCAACACCAAGCAGAAGGCGTACATCGCGTCGATGAAGACCGATCTGCGCAACCTCGTGACCGCGGAAGAGGCCTATTTCGCGGATTCCGTGAAGTACACGAGTAACCTGGGTACGGCGTTCGCCGTGACCACGGGCAACGTGCTCGGCACCATCACGGTGACCGGTGACGGCTGGACCGCCGACATCACCAATACCAACCTGGCGAGCCCGCTGCACACGTGCGCGATTTACATCGGCAGCACCTCGCTCGCACCGGCTTCCAAA
>DASTHG010000493.1:0-4283 GCA_035718325.1 Gemmatimonadales bacterium
CGTGCTCGGCACCATCACGGTGACCGGTGACGGCTGGACCGCCGACATCACCAACACCAACCTGGCGAGCCCGCTGCACACGTGCGCCATCTACATCGGCAGCACTTCGATCGCTCCGGCCTCCAAGGAAGGCGAGCCGAAGTGCAACTAAGCCTTCGGGCTTAGGGGAGAAGCACACGGAACGGCGGGGACAACCCCCGCCGTTCTTGTTTTACTCGCCTCCCGCGTGACGCGCCCCGTGAAACCTTCCCTCCGGGCAGTGCTGCTCGTGCAGCTTGCCTTTCTCGCTGCGACGGCTCTGATCCTCGGTGTCGCCACGAGTATCCTCGCCTCCACCTTCGCGCCGGGCGCGGAGTTTCCGCTCGTGCTGGCGATCGTGGCCGGAGACGTCGTCATCTTCATCGCCTTCGGCCACTACCTCGTCACCCGGCTCGTGCTGAAGCCACTGGCCGAGCTGCACCGGGCCGCGGACGCCGTGATCCAGGGGAACCTCGATGCCCGCGCCCCCGACGCCGAAACCGCCGACTTCACCGTGCTGGGCGAGCGCTTCAACCGCATGACCGATCACCTGTTGGACGCACAAAGCCAGCTGGTGCGGGCGGAAAAGCTCGCCACCGTCGGGCGCCTGGCCGCCGGCATCGCTCACGAGATCGGCAATCCGTTGGGCGGGGCCTCGACCTACCTCGAGGTGCTGCGGCGGCGTGGGTCCGAGCCCGAGGTGGTGAGTGCGCTGCGCCGTGAGCTCGAGCGCATCGACAAGATCGTCCGCAGCCTGCTGGACTACGCCCGCCCGCGCGAAGAAGCGCTGCAATCAGTGGACGTCGCCATCGTCCTGTCGGCGGCCCTGGATCTGCTGCGCGCCCAGGGCGCGCTGCATACCACGCGCGCCGAGCTCGACGTCACGGCGCCGTTGCCGCGCGTCCTCGGCCGGGCCCATGAACTGGAGCAGGCGGTCGTCAACCTGCTTCTCAACGCCGTGGACGCGGCCCCGCAGGGCTTCCTCGTGCTGGGGGCTCGGGCCTGGGGCTATGCCCCCGAGCGCGTGATTCCGCGACGGTCCGGCGACACGAGCGACTCATTCTTCCCGCGCACGCCGAGCCGCCGGCCCTCGCGGACCGAGCTGGAGTCGGGTACCCCTGGGGTCCTGATCTACGTTGCCGATTCGGGATCCGGCATCCCGGCCGCCGACCGCGATAAGGTGTTCGAGCCGTTTTACACGACCAAGGAGCCGGGGCGAGGGACCGGCCTGGGCCTCGCGATCGTGGCGCGTGTCGTGTTCGAGATGGGCGGCGTGGTGTGGCTGGAGCAGGCACGCGAAGGGGGCGCCGCGTTCAAGATCTTCCTGCCGGCGGTGCAATGACCAAACGCAATGCAGAATGCAGAATGATGAATGCAGACTTGCGATGCAATCGTCCGTGCTCGGAGCCTTGTCGAGTGATCATTCTGCATTCCGCATTCGCCATTCTGTTTTTGTCATGAGCCGCGTGCTCATCGTCGACGACGAGCCGGGACTGCGCCAGTCGCTGGCGCTGCTGCTGGGTGACGCGGGCTACGAGGTCGCGACCGAGGGCGATGGGCGCCGCGCGCTCGAGCGCACCACCACCGAGCCGTTCGACCTCATCCTCTGCGACGTGCGCATGCCGGAGCTGTCGGGTCTCGACTTTCTGCGCGGCTACCGCGGGCGCGGCGGCACCGCGCTCGTGATCATGATGAGCGCCTACGGCGGGGAAGACGCGGCGATCCAGGCGATGCACGAAGGGGCCTACGACTACGTCCCCAAGCCGTTCCGTCCCGATGAAGTCGTCTTGGCGCTGCGCAAGGCCGAAGAGCGCGAAAAGCTGCGACGCGCCGTGGCCGGCCTGCAGGCGCAGCTCGACGCGCGGCCCGACCGCCGCGCGCTCGTCGCGACCAGCGCGGCGATGCGCGCCGCTCTGGACATCGTGGCGCGGGTCGCCGAGCACACGACCACGGTCCTCGTGACGGGGGAAAGCGGCACCGGCAAGGAGGTCATTGCCCAGGCGATCCACCGCGCGAGCTCGAGAGCCCAGGCGGCGTTCATCGGGGTGAACTGCGCCGCCATCCCGGACAACCTGCTCGAATCGGAGCTGTTCGGTCACGTGCGCGGCTCCTTCACCGGGGCCTCGGCCGACAAGGCGGGCCTGTTCGAGCAGGCCGATGGCGGCACGCTGCTGCTCGACGAGATCGGCGAGCTGCCGCTCGGCCTGCAGGCGAAACTGTTGCGCGCGCTGCAGGAGGGAGAGATCCGGCGCGTCGGCGACCAACGCAATCGCAAGATCGATGTGCGCGTGCTCGCGGCGACGGCGCGCGATCTCGCGGCCGAGGTGAAGGCGGGGCGATTCCGCGAGGATCTGTTTTATCGCGTGCACGTGGTGACGATTCATCTGCCGCCGCTGCGCGAACGTCCCGAGGATGTCGCGCCGCTGGCCCAGCTGTTCGCGGCGCGGCTCGCCGCGCGGTTCGGGTCCCCATTGGCGATCTCGCCCGACGCGCTTGCCTGGCTCGAGACGCAGTCGTGGCCGGGCAACGTGCGCGAACTCGAAAACGCAGTGGAGCGGGCCGCGGTCCTCTCCGGGAAGACGACACTCGGACCCGAGGACTTCGTCGCGGCCCCGCGTTCGCGGCCTGCCCCGGCTGGTCCGCGCGAGACGACGTTGAGTGCCGTGGTAGAGGCGGCCGAGCGGGACGCGATCCGGGCCGCGCTCGAGGCGTGTGGCGGCAACCGGCGCGACGCCGCCACCCGGCTCGGGATCAGCCTGCGCTCGTTGTTTTACAAGCTGCAGCGGCTGGGGCTGGAATAGTGCAAGTTCTTGCACGTCGCGCAGCAGTTTGCACGGCCGGATCGACCCTACGTTATTGCTAAGTTATTCGCTTTTAATATGTTATGCGCTGGCACAGAGTGTGTACTAGAGCCTCGGCAATGAGGACGGCATCCATGAATAGACGGGGTTTTTCAGCGATCGAGCTGCTCGTGGTCTTCGTGATCATCGGCATTATTGCGGCCTTCGGCATCCCGCGGGTCCGCACCGCCGTCCTCAAGTCGAACGTTCGCAGTGCCAAGGCGGCTTTGGGGACGTTGGTCGTAAAGGCGCGGGCCGCGGCCGTGGCGCGCGGTTGTAATGCGACGATGACGTTGACATCAGGTGCGCCCGGGACAGCGACAGGGACGGTGTCGATCTCGGTGTGCGCCGACACGGGTGCGGGGACGCAGATCTTGGGAGGCGTCGATTCGCTCGCGGCGCGCTTCAGTGTCGTGATGAGGCCGAGTCCCACCACGCTGACGTTTGACCCGCGCGGGCTGGCGACGACCTACGCGAACATGGTCGTGGTGTTTTCATCGCCCTCGGTCAGCTCGATCCGTGATTCGGTCATCATCAACCAGCTGGGACAGGTGGTGCGGCAATGAAGCAGCGCAACGAAGGCGGCTTCACGATCCTCGAGATCATGATCGCCGTCGTGATCCTGATGGTAGGCGTGCTCGGGCTCGTCATGACGGCCGCCCTTACGACGCGGATGATGGGGCGGGCCAATCGCGCGCAACAGGCAGCGGCCTACGCCTCCAAGCGTATGGAAATGATGCGCACGGCGGCCTGCATTGCGGGGCAGCGCAACGGCGGTGTGGACACGTTGTACCGCGGCAGCGCGATGATCGCGTACAACACCTGGAGCTATGCCGACATGGGCAGCGGCTCCTACCGGCTGCGCGTGATCACGCGGTGGGAAACGACCAAGAACAAGATGAAGTCCGATACACT
Organism: Gemmatimonadales bacterium; assembly: GCA_035718325.1. Classification (GTDB taxonomy): domain Bacteria; phylum Gemmatimonadota; class Gemmatimonadetes; order Gemmatimonadales; family GWC2-71-9; genus DASTHG01. The sequence goes on from DASTHG010000493.1 coordinate 3,774, forward strand.
GGAAGCGGGGGTTCCATGCCGCACCTGACACGCCGCGGCTTCTCGCTGGTGGAGCTGCTGATTGCCATGGTGCTCCTGGCGATCGTGGTCGCGGGGCTGTACCGCGCGCTGATGACGAACCAACGCGTCTATCAGCAGCAGACGCAGGTGATCGGCTTGCAGCAGAACATGCGCGCCGCGGCGGCGATTCTGCCGGCGGAGCTGCGCGAGCTGGATGCGACCGGGGGCGATATCTACGCCATGACGGCGACGTCGCTGACGATGCGTGCGAACCGCTGGACGGCGATCATGTGCCAGCCGCCTGCCACCGGCTTGGGGGGCCTCATCGGCCCGCAACAGATGGCCGCGACGATGATCATTCGAGGGGCGCCGTACTTTGGCCGCCAGATGGTCGTCGCCACGGACTCGATGTTCATCCGCTATGAAGGGGACGACGGCACGCGCAAAGACGACGGGTATGTGCTCGCGAAGCCGACGGCCGCCGTGGCATCGGTATGTCCAGTGACGTCC
>DASTHG010000494.1:0-5445 GCA_035718325.1 Gemmatimonadales bacterium
GAGACGCATCGCGGTGAAACGGGACATGGCGGCCGACAGGCTGGCTCACGGAGCAAGGAGAGAGCGAGTGCGACGTTCGGCGAAGTACCTCACGCCCCTCCTCGCAATGCTCACCCTTGCCCTGGGCGCCTCGCCGGCACAAGCTCAGCGCGGCACGGTCCAGATCATCAGCCCACCCAAAGACCAGCTGCTTGGGATCTCCGACCTGGCTCTGAACCAGGGCAGCGGCACCCTCTACGCGCTCGACTCGGTCAACGGCGACGTGAAGCTGTTCGATTCCTCGGGAGCCTTCCTATCCAAGTTCGGATCGAATGGCTCGAAAGCCAATCAGCTGAACGATCCCACCGGCCTCGACGTCAACCAGTCGACCGGAGATGTCTACGTGGCAGACACGAGGAACCACCGCGTCAGCGAGTTCGACTCCTCTGGAAGCTTCATCCGAATGTGGGGTCGCGACGTCGTCAATCACGGTGGCGCCGAGAACGTGCCGACCAACGAGCGGCAAGCCATTTCGCTAAGCGAAAACGTCGTAGGTGGCACCTTCGAGCTTGCCCTTCAGAGCAGTTTCACATCCCCGATTTCCTTCGATGCACCTGCGACTGGCAGCGGAAGCGTGCAGGAAGCTTTGGCTGCCACCTCGGTGGGCACGGCGAGCGACTTCAGCGTATCGGGCCCAGCCGGGGGCCCATGGACGGTGGAATTCGTCGGTTCGCTCGGCGACGCGGATTTCGAACCGATGAACTACCTCTCCAGCCGATCAAACCTGAAAGTCAGCAGCGGGTCCCCGAAAGTCACGATCACTACCAGTGCCGACGGGGCAAACTCGGCCGAGATCTGCACGATAGAAGCCGACTGCAAGTCGGGAGTCGGAAGCTTTGGGAGCGCTGCGCCCGAGAATCCAGCCAGCACCGCAGGTGGCGGCACGGGCAACGGTCAGTTCGACCGTCCGGCCGATGTCGCCATCGACCAGTCCAGCGGCGACGTCTACGTCCTCGACGCCGGCAACAACCGCGTCCAGGTATTCGACTCCTCGGGCAACTACCTCTCCAAGTTCGGCTCGGCGGGCTCCGAAGACGGCCAGTTCAAAAACGCCAGCTCGATAGCGGTCGACCCCGCCAGCGGCGACCTCTACGTCATCGACAGCGGCAACGACCGCGTTCAAGTCTTCGATCCCGCGGGGAAATACCTCTCGCAATTCGGCGAAGACGGCGGCGAAGCCGGCCAGCTCCGCTCGCCGTCGGGCGCGGTCTTCTCGGAAGCAAGCGGCGACCTCTACGTCGGCGATACGAGCAACTTCCGCATCCAGGAGCTCGATCCCTCCGGTGCCTTCGTGAGCGCCGTCGGCGTCGGCGTCGATCGAACCACCCATGGCGATGTCTGCTCTTCGAGCTCCGGGGACACATGTCAAGCCGGTCTTGGCGACTTCACCTACACGGATCCGAATGGCCCTCAGACAGTAGGCAGGCAGCTGGCGGTCGATCCTGCAACCGGCTGGCTTTACGTCATGGCGCCGGACCGGGTCTACGTTTTCGACTCCACGGGCACCTACCTCTTCCAGTTCGGCGATCCCGGTGGCAGCAGCACGGAAGCCTTCCGCCAAGCCGATGCGATCGCGGTCGCGCCGAGCACGGGTGAGGTGTACGTGCTGGATGGATACAACAACCGCATCCTGAAGTTCGACTCCACGGGACACTTCCTATTTTCCTTCGGCTGGAACGTGAACCTCTCCCAGGCCGGCAGCGCGCCCGAGATATGTCCACGACCGGGTTCTCCGGCCGACATCTGTCACGCGGGTGTAGCGGGCTCCGAATTGGGGATGATCGGCGGCGGCCTGCCGGAAATGCCGGGCCTGCCCGCGGAAGCGCTCGCGATTGGTACTGACGGGAGCGTCTACGTCGGCGAACCGGGGATGCACAGCTCGGGTAGTAGGACGCCGCAAGTAGGCAACAGGCGCGTGCAGGTCTTCAGCTCCTCCGGTTTGCCATCGTCTCAGTTCGACATCCCCCATGAACCGGACGGTTGCGAGCTGCTGAACTGCGCTGACAGCCGGGAACCGTCGGGCCTGGCGGTCGACTCGGGGTTCGTCTACGAGGGGCCGGTGAACCCGGGACGAATCAGGCGGTTTACCCATGGTGGGGAACCGGCCGGCAGGTTCGCCGAATCCCAGATCTTCGACAACCTGCCCCAGATCGCTGTCGACCAGAAACTCGACCGCATCTACGCCTACCAGGCCAGCAATGCGAGCGGGCAGCAGTACGAGGTAGCCGAGTACGACTCCAGCGGAAACCTGGTCGAACAGATCGGCCTCGGCCTGCCGAGGTACGTTGCTGGCGTCACAGCGATAACCGGCCTGGCGGTGCAGCCGGGAACGACGAGGGCCTACGCCTCCGTCGGCTCGCGGATCTTCGTCCTGGACACGATCACGGACCTGCCAACGTCGACGATCTCGGCCCCCACCAGCATCACGGCGAGCGGCGCCACCTTCCACGGCACGGCGAGCTCCCACAGCGAAACGCTGGGCGCCGGCTATCACTTCGAGTACAAGAAGCCGAGCGAGACCGGGTGGACGCCGGTGTCGGGAGAAGACGTGCAGATTGGAAGCGGCTCGAGCCCGGTGGCGGCGACGCAGACCGCTAGCGGCTTGCAGCCAAACACGACCTACCAGGTGCGGCTGGTCGTGACGAGAGAACTGGGTGGAGGCTCGGCGAGCAGCCAGACGACCTTCACCACTGCGGCCGAGCCGCCCGCGACCTCTCTGGTCGCCCCGACGCGGGTCACCGACACGACGGCGATCCTGCAGGCGCTGATAGACCCGCGAAATTCCGCCACTACCTACCGCTTCGAATACGGAACCGATACGAGCTACGGCCAGAGCGCGCCGGTCGGCGGGGCCGGTAGCGTGGGCAGCGGCTTCGGCAAGGTCTCGGTCTTCGAGCACATCCACGGGCTGCAGCCCGGCACCACCTACCACTTCCGCCTGGTGGCGGAAAACGCGGCCGGCACAGCGCCCCTGGAGGACCTCGTCTTCAAGACCCGCACCCCTGCCGAAGTCGATTGGCCCGCGCGCGGCATCGAGCTGGTCAATCCACCCGACAAGGGAAACCAGGATGTCGAACACGGCACAGCGCCAGGGCAGACAACGATATCGCCCGACGGCAACAAGGTGCTTTGGAAAACACCGGCGGGGGGGCCGGGATCGACCACGGGCGCCTTCGTGCTCCACCTGTCCCACTTCACCCCCGAAGGCTGGGTATCGCAAACGGTGGTCCCGCCGGCGAGCGAACAGATCGGCGGCGGCGATCTCTACTACCAGGCGCAGTCCGTCTCGCGCAACCTCGCCCACTACGTCTTCATCGCCGAAACCGGGTTCTTCGACTTCAACCATCCGCACTTCCTGGTGCGCGGCGACGAACAGGCGCACCTCGACCTGCTCGCCGATTTCGGCGCGATCAGCCCCGGGCCGACCGTCATCACCGACAACGGGGAGCACGTGCTGGCCGCCGCTCCTCTCAGCGGAGCGCTCACCGACTACGAAATGGGATCGCATACCGTGATCGAAACCCCCAGCTGCGGCTATCTACCCCTCCCGGCTCCCAACGAATGGTACACACAGCCCGACGCTTCCCGCCTCTTCCTCGAAAGCTCCGGCAGCGAAAACTGCGCGCTGCCGAAGGGCATATACATGATCGACCGCTCGAGCGAACCGCCGACCACGACGCTGGTCTCCGGAGCGCAGACGGCACCGGCCAGATTCCTGCGCATGAACGACGCCGGCACCGAGGTCCTCTACAGCAAGGGCGGCGATCTCTATCGCTGGACTGAAGCGGACGGCGATGCCTGCCTCAGCTGTGGCTCGGGCCATGAAATCACGGATGGCGTCGTCTCACCCGACCTCTCGCACGTCTACTTCTGCGAACCGGCCACCACGCGACCTTGCGACATGTACGTGTGGCGAGAAGGCGGCGTGCGCTTCGTCGCGAGGACGTCCACCTTCGGAAGCAACAGCGACTTCGACACCACGGTCGTGTCCGCAGACGGCACACAGCTCGCCTTCCTCTCCGGCCTGCCCGCTACGACGACTGCCGACGACACCGGCGGCGACGGATCGGCCGAGAGCTCGCGGACGCACGAGCAGGTCTTCCACTACGACGACAACACCGGCTATACCGAATGCGTTTCGTGCAGCGGCGAACGCCGCCCGCCGGGCGGGGCGTTGACCGGCGGCATCTTCAACGCGATCTCGATATCGGCGGACGGGCAGACGATCGCTTTCATGACAAGCGCTTCGGTCTCTCCGGAAGACATCAACAAGGCCCCCGACATCTACGAGTGGCACAACGGCCTCGTGCGCCTGGTTACAGACGGGGAATCGCCCTTCTCGAGCACTGGCCTGGGAACGCCGCCCTACCCCTGGGGCCTCTCCGACGACGGTAAGAGCCTGATCTTCTCGGCCGGCGGCGTCCACATCACCGGGCACGAGCACGACAACTACGTGAACGTCTACGACGCTCGCGCGGGAGGCAGCGGCTTCCCGGTCGAAGCGCCGCCCGCGCATTGCAGCGAGGACGCCTGCCAGGGGCCGCTCGTCGCCCCGCCGACGGCCTCCCAACCCGGCAGCTCGAGCCTGAGCGGGCCGGGATCGGCGGTGTCGAAGAAGCGCCACCGCCACCGCACCAGGCATCACGCCAAGCACAGAAGAGCGCAGAAGCGGCATGCGCACAAATCAAAGCAACACCGAAACCGCGGGCTAGGGGGAGAAGGCAGATGAGAGCTGGCAAGTCACGGTTTTGGCGGCGCGTATCGCGTCAGCTCAGCCTGGCCCTCTGCCTGGCCATCTCGCTGATCGCGATGGCCCTTGGTCCCGCGAGCGCGATGGCAGCGGTGAAGTGGCAGGTCCAGACCAGCTGGGGGCCGACGGCGGTGGCGCCGGGCGGAGAAGCCCAGTTCGCCCTCTTCGTCAAGAACATCGGCGACAGCACGAGCAACGGCGTGATCACCGTCGTCGACCGTCTGCCCCAGGGGATGAGCGCCACCGGATTCGAACCCACCGAACCGGCGGACTCGGGTTGGTCGTGCAGCGGGACGACGGTCGTCGTCTGCACGACGCTGAGGCAAGTCACCCCGTATCTGGACAGGGCATCCGCGGAAGGGCCCAACTTGCGCAGAGTCTTCATCGACGCCACGGCAAAAGCGAACGCGTCTGGCACGAAGGAAAATATCGCGACGGTGTCGGGCGGCGGAGCCCCGGTCGCCACCACGCAGGCTCGTTCCGTCACCTACAGCACCGAACCGGTCGGCTTCGGCATCATTCCCGACAGCTTCGACAGCGGCGTCTTTGACGCCGCCTATCCGGACGGCGAACCCGAACAGCAGGCCGGCACGCATCCCTACGAGATGCGGGTCGACTTCGAAACCAACGAGAGATACGGCCTGGCGCCGAACTCG
>DASTHG010000495.1:0-2894 GCA_035718325.1 Gemmatimonadales bacterium
GACGAGCGGTCGCATGGCCTCCGCTACCGCGCTGACCTGCCACGCCTTCACAGCGACCAGGACGAAGTCGACAGCGCCGAGGTGCCGAGGATCGTCGGTAGCCCGCACTGCCTGAACCACGAAATCGCCCAGCATACTGTCCACGCGCAGGCCGGACCGGCGCATCACCTCAAGGTGGGTACCGCGGGCGATGAAGGTCACGTCCTCACCGGCCTTGGCCAGACGACCGCCAAAGTAGGCGCCCACGCCGCCGGCGCCGAACATCACGATTCGCACGGCAGTCTGGTCGGGCGGGCGAGTACCGTCACGACGCGGCGGTATGTTGGGTGCATCACTTTGAGAACGTTAACAGTTGATGTGCTGCTCGTGGGCTCAAGTCCTGCCATCGCTGGCGGTAGGAACTCCTGGCCCTTGCGCTCGGGGCCGTTCGGTTAGATTCCCGTCGTCCCGACGATGACTGCTGGCGATGAAAGGTCGAGTCCGATGTCTGTGGGATCGAGGTAAATCGCGATGCGATTTCTGGGAAGCGTGAGCATCACCACACCACGTTCCGGCACGGAGTGCGCGCGGTCGGGTTCGACCTGAGCAGCTTGAGTTCTCGCTGTTGGTCGCCCCGTCCGCGCGGTTCCGGACGGGGCGATTGCGTTGAGGGCTGCCCTTACCCGGCAGCGAGGACAGTGCAGGACACGAAAGAACGGTTCGAGAACAGCGGCCGGCCCGAGCTGCCGGTGGACTACTTCCTCGTCGTGACGGCGTCGGAGTGGTGGCATGTCAGCCGCGACATGGCGCAGGCCATCGAGGCGTCGTTGGGCGAGTCCCCGGTCCCCGAATGGGTGACGTTCGTCGCCATCACGGGGGCGCGGGTGCGCGTGCGCGCGCGCCGCATCGAGTGCATCTATCAGTGCACCGCCGAACAGCGGGCGCTGGCGCGCGCCTTCGACCGGGCGCGCCGGGCCGAGCGCAAGGCGGAAAAGGATTGGGACGAGGACGAGTAGAGTGAGCACTACTGGCGGCGCGCTGAGCGCTCACCCCGCGTTCCGAGCTGCAGCGGAAGGCGTTTGGGCGCGAGCGGTTTCCCCGTTCGCGCCCTTTCTTTCGACAAGACACCGGCCGCAACCTGGAAGGTGGCCTGGCACCAGGACCTCACCATCGCTGTTCGGGCTCGGCGCGACGTCCCGGCCTCCGGTCCCTGGAGTGTGAAGGGCGGCATTTCCACACGCGCAGCCACCGATTCCCGTGCTCGAGGGAAGGGTCGCCGTCCGCGTCCACCTCGACGCCTGGCGAAGGCGGGGGATCCGAAATGCCAGCGGGTCACCGCCTCGAGGTCAGCGGTCGGTCACCCTCGATCTCTCTCACGATCTTGCCGCCGCGTATTTCAAACAGCTCGAAGTGCTTGAATGCTCTGCCATCCGCGAACCGCTCCGTCCACTCCTGATTGACGAAAGCGCCGAACACGTCGCTGCGGACCAGCTCGACGCGCTGCCCATTAATGATGCGGTCGACTGCGGTGTCCGCCTTCATGTGCCGCAGATAGTCGTCGCGCCGGAGCTGATGCGCGCCGGCCGGGTCACCGAACCGTTCGTAGGTGAAGACTGAGTCGTAGTTGGCGTACGTGGCGTCGAGATCGTGCTGCCGATAGGCCTCATAGGTGCGTTGCGCGACGCGCTCGGGGAGCGTGTCGTGCAGAGTACGCGCGACGTCCGTCGGTCGAGCCTGCGCGGCCGCGCCGGGCGGGCTGAGAGCAAGAACAGTGACGGCGAGCAGCCAACGATCGGCTTGCATTCCTCACCTCCGGTGAAAGCGCCCGCGGGAACGATTGGCCCCATGCTTTCTCGACGATGCACTACGAATTCTGATCGTCAACTCCCGACTCGGCCCCCGCGTCAGCGCGCCGACTCCAATTGACGACCTGCAACCCACTGGCATATTGCTCCCACGATGCGGACAGCGCTCTCGGTCTTGCTCTTGTGCATCGCCTGCGCTCCGCTTCCCAGGCAAAACAAGACCGTCGTTCCTGCCCGCTCCAATCGTCCAATGATCGAAGACGCGATTCGGACTGCCCAATCCACCTTTGACAGTGCGGCACAGGCCGGCAATGCCCACCGGATGGCAGGCCTCTTCGGTGACGATGCGGTGCTCATCACACCCGGGAGCGATACGGTCCGCGGAAAAAGCGCGATTGAGAGCCTCATGGCTGACGCTCAACCGGGCGCGACCGGAGCAAGGTTCTGGTTCGCCCGTGAGCCGCCATTGGAACGCTGCCGGGACGGTGCCTATGAACATGCACAGTTCACCGCCGAGATTCGGCGAGGAGACGGATCGAAGGACACCCTGCGGGGTCGATTTGTCGTCCTCTGGAATCGTGATTCCACGGGAGCCGCGCGCGTCAGACGAGTCTCCTTTCTCGAGCGAGACCTTTCCCGTTGGCCAACGCGCGCGGAGTGCGTAACAGATATCGAGGGTGCGATCGAAAACGCCAGGAGGCTGCAGGAGTCCAGTCGATTCTCAATTACGCTCATCACCGGGCATGCGATCGGGGATCCGTCCCGGGATATCGAGTCCGCGATGAGGTCGCGAGGGTGGTCGGACCTCGCGTATACCTGTCCATCATCCAGACCATGTGACGACCTGTCCACACATTCGTTTCGCTCGACTCCGAATCCGGTCATTCCGCTGCTCCGTTATCGCCTTTCGAAGGAGCTGACGATGGAAATGCTCGGCGGAGCACTTGTGCCAGGGGCCACAATCGGAGTCGATACCGCAGCAGGCTCCCAGATGGAGCTGTCGTGGTCCGGGGCCTACGCCGGCGCCTTGCTCTCGTATGAGCTCGCGGGATTTGAACTGGGGATTGGACCGGCGGTTCAGACCGTACACTGGCGGGTCGATGACCACAA
>DASTHG010000496.1:0-5992 GCA_035718325.1 Gemmatimonadales bacterium
AGTGCTCGGAAAGGAGCGCGTCCTCGCGCGATTGCACCGAACCCGCGAGCGCTTCGCCGCCTGAGTTCACGGGCCTTCCCTCCGATGAAGCCCGTTTACACTTTCGCCGATTTGCAGGCTTGGCAGACGGCGTCCGCGGACGAGCGTCCACCGTTGCGCCTCGCCGTGCTCGGCGATCCCGTCGCGCATTCCCTTTCTCCCGTCATGCACAATGCGGCGATCGATGCCCTCGGGCTCGACGCCGTCTACGTGGCGCTGCGCACGCAGTCCGCGGCTGTTCCCGAGACCCTCGCCACGCTCACCGGCCTCGGCGTCGCGGGCAACGTGACGGTGCCGCTCAAGGGGGCGGTAGAACGCTGTGTCGCGCGTAAAACGGACCTGTGCGCCCGCACGGGATCGTGCAATACGTTCTGGGTGGAGCAGGGAACCCTCGTCGGTGACAACACCGACGTCCCCGCGATTGCAGCGGAGTTGAAGGACCTCGGCGTCGACGGCGGGCGCTGGCTCGTGCTCGGCACCGGTGGCTCGGCCCGAGCGGTCGCGATCGCCGCATCACACGCTGGGGCCGAGCTGCTGGTGCGCTCGCGCGAGCCAGTTCGGGCCAAGGCGTTCGCCGAATGGGCGAGCGCACAGGGCGCGCGTGCCAGCGCCGCAACCGCTCCCGAAGGCGCCGACACCATCGTGAACGCCACGCCGCTCGGGTTGCGCGACAACGATCCGTTCCCGTTCGACAAGGTACCGGCCGGGATCACCGCCGCGCTCGATCTCGTGTACCGGCGGGGCGCTTCACGCTGGGTGCAGGAGCTGGTCCGGAGCGGGATTCCGGCGCGCGACGGCCGGGGCGTGCTGGTTCGGCAGGGGGCGCTCGCCTGGCAGCGGTTTTTCCCCCAAGAGTCGCCACCCGTCGAGGTGATGCGGGCCGCGGTCGAGCGCGCCCTGCGAACATAGGCGTCGGGTCGCGGAATACACGTCGGTCGCAGCCGAAATAGATGTCCGTCCCAGCTCATGTACCGCGACTGAAGTCGCGGCTCGGCGCGGCGCGACGTGCCATGAATGGCAGGCATTATCGTTGCGTCTTTCAAGACGCGTCGCCGCAGGCGCCGAGCCCCGAGTTCACTCGGGGTATCGGGCACGCCCTGCGGGCCTGAACCTTCGTCGAGAGAGACTGCCCTGTCTCCGTGTACCGCGACTGAAGTCGCGGCTCGGCGCTGCGCGACGTGCCATGAATGGCGGCGAGAACCGCAGCGTCTTTCAAGACGCGTCGCGAAAGCGCCGAGCCGCGAGTTTCCTCGCGGAATACAGGGAACGACAACCCGCTTCTTGTCACACTTGAAACCCCGTCGAGCGTGAATTCGACCCCGCGCGCATGGTTTCGATGCCGTACCATCGGGTGTGAACTCCCATACTCGATACATGCCTGTCGTATTGTTTGCGCACCTGACCTGGAAGACGTTCCGCAACATGCCAATGCTCGGCAGATCGGAAGCGCGTTTTCTCGAACGGTTCTTGCCAGCTGAGGTCGAGCGCCACGGAGCGACGACGTTGGCGCTGGGCATGGTGTCGGATCATATACACATGGTGGTACGACTGCCGGCGCGCTTCGATCTTCCAAGACTCGCACAAGGCCTGAAGGGTGCGAGCGCGCGACTGATCAACAAGGAGCAACGACTCAGTACGACGGGTGTTCGTTGGGCGACAGGATACTCAGCATATTCGGTGAGTCGGAGCGATCTCAAGGCCGCGATTCAGTACGTCCGCGATCAGCCGTTGAGGCATCCAGATCGCGCAATACCGAAAGAATAGGGCCGCGCCCTTCTATTCCGCGACTGAAGTCGCGGCTCGGCGCTACGCGACGTGCCATGAATGGCAGCGGGAAGAGTCGCGTCTTTTCAAGACGCGTCGCGGAAGCGCCGAGCCGCGAGTTTACTCGCGGTACCACGCAGGGTCGACATCTGTTGAATCTCCAGAGCAATCCTTGAATCTCCAGAGTATCGCTCAGGGTATCGAGCAGCTCCTCTTGCCCGCCGAGTGTCTGGTGTGCCACCGGCTCCTCGGTCCCCAATTCAGCGACGATCTCGTCTGCCGCGTGTGTCGCCTGCGCTGGCGACCGGTGCGTCCACCCTGGTGTGAGCGTTGCGGGCAGCCGGAGCCCCATTTTGGTCCCTGCCGACTGTGTCGCCCATGGCCCGCCGAGCTCTCTTCGGCGCGCTCGGCGGTTTGGCTCGACGGCGGCGCGCGCCGCGCCGTCCATGCCCTGAAATACGATGGTCTGTCGCGCGTGGCGCGCGACATGGCCACTGTCGTGGCCAAGCTGGTCGAGCGGCCTCCAGCCGACGCCGTGCTCGTACCGATTCCGCTGGGCCCCAAACGGCGTGCACGACGCGGCTACAACCAGAGCGAGTCCCTCGCCGCCGCGCTCGCACAGCTTTGGGGACTGACGCATCGTCCGGAACTCCTTGTCCGCACGCGGGATACGCCGACACAAACGGCGTTGACACCGGCGGCCCGTCTAGCGAACATGGCGGGGGCCTTCGCAATGCAGAATGCAGAATGTCGAATGCAGAATGGGTCCCCGAGCAATTCTGCATTGAGCATTTTTCATTCTCCATTGGTGTTAGTGGACGACGTCTTCACCACCGGCGCAACGCTGGCGGAAGCGGCCCGCGCGCTGGCGCGTGCGGGGTTTCAGTCGATCTCGGCCGTCACCTTCGGCCGAGCGAGTCTACCGGACTTCACTTAGGGAGTGCGCATGGCCGTTCGCGTGGGGATCAACGGGTTCGGACGTATCGGGCGCAATGTGCTGCGGGCCGCGGTCATGGGGAAACAAACGGCTCTGGAATTCGTGGGCGTGAACGACATCACCGACACGAAGACGCTGGCCCACCTCCTGAAATACGATTCCGTCCACGGCCGCTTCCCGGGAACGGTCGAAGCCAAGGGCGACAACCTCCTGGTCAACGGCCGCGAGATTCGCGTGACGGCGATCAAGGAGCCCGAGAAGCTCCCCTGGAAGGAGCAGGGTGTCGAGCTGGTGCTCGAGAGCACTGGGCGCTTCACCGACCGCGAGTCGGCGGCCAAGCATCTCACCGCGGGCGCCAAGAAAGTCGTGATCTCCGCTCCCGCCAAAGGTGAAGACATCACCATTTGCATGGGCGTGAACGAGAAGAAGTACGACCCGGCGAAACACCACGTGCTCTCCAATGCCTCCTGCACGACGAACTGTCTCGTTCCGGTGGTCAAGGTCATCCTCGACAATTGGGGGCTGGTGCACGGGTTCATGACGACGGTGCACAGCTACACCAACGACCAGCAGATCCTCGATCTCCCGCACAAGGATCTGCGCCGCGCCCGGGCGGCCGCGCTCTCGATCATTCCTACGACGACCGGCGCCGCCAAAGCGACGAGCCTCGTCATCCCGGAAGTGAAGGGGAAGCTCGACGGCGTCTCACTCAGGGTCCCGACGCCCGACGTGTCGCTCGTCGACCTGACGGTCGAGGTAGAGAAGAAGACCACGATCGAAGACGTGAATGCGGCGTTCAAGAAGGCCGCGCAGGGAGAGCTGAAGGGCATCCTCGACGTGTCCGACGAACCGCTCGTGTCCTGCGACTACATCGGGAACCTGTTCTCGAGCGTGATCGACGCCAAGTCCACCAACGTGATCGACGGCACGCTGGTCCACGTCTCTTCCTGGTACGACAACGAGATCGGCTACTCGGCCCGCTGCGTGGATCTGCTCGCCTACCTCGGCGCGCACCGATGACCAAACGCTCCCTCGAGAGCCTCCCGGCGAGCGCGCTCGAGGGTCAGCGGGCCCTGGTTCGTGTCGACTTCAATGTCCCGCTGAAAAACGGAACGGTCACCGACGACTCCCGTATCCGCGCCGCCTTGCCGACGATCCGGTACCTGCGCGATCACGGCGCCCGGGTCGTGCTGCTGTCCCACCTCGGCCGCCCCAAAGGCGGGCCGGAGCCGAAGTATTCGCTGCGCCAGATCGTGCGCGACGTCGAAAAGCTGATCGGCGCGCCGGTCGAGTTCATCGAGGATCTCGCCCAGGGGGTGGCGGTGACGCGGCGCCTGCCGCGCGGCGGTGTGGCCCTGGTCGAGAACACGCGCTTCTGGCCCGGTGAGGAGCAAAACGATCAGGCATTGGCGAAACAGTTTGCGGCGCTTGGAGACTTCTACGTCAACGACGCGTTCGGGTCGGCGCACCGCGCCCATGCGTCGACCGAAGCCGTCGCCCATCTCCTCAAGCCGGCCGTCGCCGGGTACCTGATGGAGCGCGAGCTGCAATACCTCGGCGCCGCGCTGGAGCAGCCACGGCGGCCCTTCGTCGCCGTACTGGGCGGGGCCAAGATCAGCGGCAAGATCGACGTAATCCAGTCGCTGCTCCCCAAGTGCGACGCCATCCTGATCGGCGGCGCCATGGCGTGCACCTTCTTCGCCAGCATGGGACTGGAAATCGGCGGATCGCTCGTCGAGCGCGACCGCATCGACCGTGCGCGCGCCCTGTTGAAGGGCAGCGGGCAGAAGATCGTGCTGCCTCGGGGGGCGACCGTCGCGCCGTCGCTCGAGCGCGCCGCAGAGCGCCGGCAAGTGCCGAGCGACAAGATTCCCTCCGACATGTCGGTGTTCGACATCGACGAGGCGACCGCGCACGATTTCGCGGCCCGCATCCTCGGCGCCAAGACGGCGGTGTGGAACGGCCCCATGGGAGTGTTCGAGACCCCGCCGTTCGACGCCGGCACGCGGGCGGTCGCCAACGCCCTCGTGCAGGCGACCGCCAAGGGCGCCACTACCGTCGTGGGGGGGGGCGACTCCGCGGCGGCGGTCGCCGGTCTCGAGGACAAACTGACTCACGTCTCCACCGGCGGGGGAGCCTCGCTCGAGTTTCTCGAAGGGAAGCCGCTGCCCGGTGTGATGGCGCTGGACGACGCGTGAGATCACTGCTCTTCGCCGCCAACTGGAAGATGCACGTCGGACCTGCCGCGGCGCGGGAGTATGTCGATCAGTTCCTAGCCGCATACACGCCCCAGGCGGGCCGCCGAGTGTGGTTTTTTCCCCCGGCCACGACGCTGCACACCGTTGCGCAGGAGATCGCCGGACGTGAAGACCTCGCCGCCGGCGCCCAGGACGTGCACTGGGAGCCGAAGGGGGCATTCACGGGCGAGATCTCGGTGCCGCTCGCCGTTGCCGCCGGAGCGCGGGCAGCGCTGGTTGGCCATTCCGAGCGACGCCACGTCTTCGGCGAGACGGACGCCGAGACCGGTCTCAAGGTCCGCGCGGTGCTTGGCGGAGGACTCGTCCCCGTGCTGTGTGTCGGCGAAAAGCTGGAGCAGCGGGAGGCGGGGGAGACGCTCGGCGTCGTGCAGCGCCAGCTCGCCGGGGGTCTCGAGGGACTCGAGCCAGAGGCGCTGCGCAAGGTCATCATCGCCTACGAACCGGTGTGGGCGATCGGCACGGGGAAGAACGCGACACCACGGGATGCCGCCGCAGTCCATGCCGACATCCGGGCGTGGCTCAAGCAGCGCGGTGCTACGTCTCCCGCGATCCTGTACGGCGGCAGCGTCAATCCCAAGAACATCGCCGAGCTCCTGGCGGAGCGGGAATTGGACGGGGTTCTGGTAGGCGGGGCATCGCTCGAAGCAGCGACGTGGCTTCAACTTGTGTCGACGCCGGTTCCCTAGGTATAATCCGCCCGCGATGTATACCGTTCTCCTCATCCTGCTGCTGTTCACCTCACTCGTGATGGCGACGGCCGTACTGCTCCAGGCGGGGCAGGGCGGCGGCCTGGCGTCCCTGGGGGGCGCCGGCGGGACCAGTGATATGGTGATGGGGGGACGCCAGGCGACGACGCTACTACACACCGTCACCTGGTGGTGCGCCGGGATCTTCCTGTTCCTGGCCCTCGTGCTGGCGTTGATGTCGTCGCACGCGAGCGGCCCGCGCTCGGTGCTCGAGGGCGGTGCGGCTCCCGCGCCGACGCCGGTACAGT